>JBEKGV010000638.1:0-3653 GCA_050012615.1 Acetobacteraceae bacterium
ACCCCGCACGTGGGTGCGCGCCGGATCGGGCCGGACTATGATCGTGGGCATGAATACCATCGATTCGCCTCTGCTCGGCCTCTCGCAACGGTTGCCGCCGTCCAATATGCGGGCGGAACAGGTTTCCTAAGCGACCGTGAACTCGGCGGTCGGAGAGACCCGCGAGGGTATAGGGAGTAGGAACGAAGAGAGAACGGCCAATCGGTAAGCTCCACCACGATCGGCGGCAAGCTGTAGCCTCACCATCTTTGACGAAACGCAAAGTGTTCAAACCCGTTACTAAAGTGTGCCTAAATGTCGGCTATCCGACAGACGGCGGTCGAACTCCGCGCGATCCTGCCTACAGAGGGAGACCGGAAATGGGCAGCGCACGATCATCACGTTGGACCGACGAACAACTCGCGGCCATCTTCAACGAGACCGCTGATTGGGTGGTCAACGGTCGACAAGGTAAAGTCCTCTGCCACGCTGCCAGCCTTCGATTGGCGATTGATCGGGCTGCCGACTACGCCGTGTCCGGCGCCGTGGTGATCGCACTGTGCCGTTTGCCTTCCGACAATATCATTGTGTTTCCGGCGCAGGTCGCGCGCCTGCGTAAGCTCATGGTGGGACCGGAACTTCTCATCCGATTGGTGGAACCACCCGACGACGACCTGATACGCCGCGATTACCTCCAGTAGGATCATTCGCTCGTCACGTCGCCGTTGCCCTATGTCAATTCACGATATCATATTGTAACGTTCGTCATTGCCGCGCCGAATTGAAACGCCGCCGTAACCCTTCCCACCCCCACATTCGTCCGCCACTTCATGGGCAGAACGCCATGCTCCTCCGTCTTTTGACCGATCGCCGCGCCGTCACGGCTCTGGAATACGGCTTGATCGCCGGCGTCATCGTCGCCGTTATCATGGTCGGATTCCATGTGCTGGCGAATTCGGAGTCGGCGAGTTTCTCCACGATCGGCGGTAAGCTGTAGCAGGGTGATCAAATATCGGGTCGTGGAAGATTTGCACAAACTCTCCGGCCGGGAATATGCGATTGAGCGGATCGAGGACGATCTGGAGCCGGTCCGCTTCCCCTTCGATGGCACAAGAGAAGAGGCCGAAGCCGTGGTGCGAAAGTTGAACGACCTGATGAAACGAAAAGAGGCCGGTCACCGTTCGTAACTGGCGCCACCATCCGCGCGGGCCCACGGTCACCCGATAATCCATCCCCGCCTCCGGCGCGTGCCCTCTCAGAACGCGCCTTTTTCTTGTCTGGCGGGTTGCCCATATTCTGCCCATATCCGACACTGCGATGAGCCGCCTGCCAGGCCGACTCTCGCGGATCAGGAGGATACCGGGGAAAACCCTTAAAGTCCGCGATAAGTAGCTGTCCCACTGGCATAAGTCGTGCCTCCGACGCGGTGCGAGGCGGATATCGGTCATTCCGGAGCGGCGGCCGACGGAGATTAGGCGTTTGTCTCTGGAACAATCGAATACGATTTCATTGCTTGCGGCCCGGTCCTGCTCCGTGACCAGCCGGCGTCGCCTTTCGCGTCGTCAAGGTGGTCGCCAAACATGAGAAAACTTGCTTCGCATCGCCGCGCCGTCGTGCCTGGCGGCGATCGTCTTCACGCTCTGCCTTCACGGAGCCAAAACGAGTACGCGCGCCGCGGGCGGGGCGAACGGGTCGAGTTCATCGCCGGGGAAGATGACGTTACGATGCATACCTCCAATGCGGAGTCGACATATCCTGTCGAACAACAATGTCAGGGTTGGCACGCAATTTTGAACAATTTCGAAAAGCACACTGAATCTGGTGGCCGTAGCAGTCTTGAGTTGTTTAAACGGCGCCGACTGCGCGCGCGCCTGCTTCGCCCGCTCTCCGGGTTTGATCGCGGCATCGTACTGGGCGCGGAATGTCGTCACTTGTGTCGACCGGCGGTCCAGGATCGATCCCAGTGAAGCCGCGAACCCAGGCACACTGCTCTTCCGTCAACATGGCCGTTCCTCCGCGGATTTTCGGCTGGGACGCTATCCGGCCGTACCCGAGGCCGCATTATCGGCCCCGAACCCTCGTGTTGATCAAGTATCACCCTCGTGTTCGCCGGTACTCGCCCGCCGCTCGCGGAGTTGGCGTATCGCCTGACACCTGATCTGGCCTATAAAGCCGCCCGGAGCATGGTGGGCGGGACTCGACTCGATATGCCGGCGCTTGAAACCCTGGGCAAGCACGAGATCAGGCGGCGGCTTGGTCGCGGCGCCATGGGGACGGTGTACGAAGGCTGGGATCCAATCATCCAACGCCGCGTGGCGATCAAGACGGTCCGTCTACCCGAGGCAGACGACGACGAGACCGCCGAGGAAATTGCTCGGTTTCGCCGCGAGGCGCAGGCTGCCGGCGGCCTCAATCATCCGAATATCGTCGGCGTGTTCGATTATGGCGAGACCGCCGACCTCGCCTATATCGTCATGGAGTACGTCGATGGCCCGCAGCTGAAGAGCCTGCTCGACAAGAACGAGCGGTTTCCGCTGCCTCAGATCGTGCGGATCATGGAGGATTTACTCGCCGGCCTGCAGTACAGCCATGAACGCGGGGTCGTGCATCGCGACATCAAGCCGGCGAACCTGATGCTGACATTGACCGGTCAGGCCAAGATCGCCGATTTCGGCATCGCGCGGATCGAAAGCTCCAGCATGACGCAGGCTGGAACGATCCTCGGTACCCCGGCCTATATGTCGCCCGAGCAGTTCATGGGGCAGGTGGTCGATGCAAGGAGCGACATCTATTCGTCCGGCGTGCTGCTGTTTCAGTTGCTGACCGGGGAGCGGCCGTTCGACGGCAGCATGTCGTCGATCATGCAAAAGGCGCTGCAGACCGAGGCGCCGCCGCCGTCGCGGATTTCGATGACGGTGCCTCGACAGTTCGACGCCGTCGTCGCGCGGGCAATGGCGAAGCGGCCGGAAGATCGATTCTCGACCGCGAACGAATTCCTGGCCGCGATCCATGCCGCCGCCACGGAGTCCTCGCCAGTCGAAGAGACGCCGAACGACGACGACGAGACGATGATCGCGCGCCCCCGTTCGCCGTTACCCTTCGATTCGGAGCCTGACACCGATCGATCCAATGCGTTTGCCACGGTTCCCGGCGCCAGGTCTCCGGCTTTGCCGAAGCGGCCCGTCGCGACGGCCGGGAGCGGCGGAGCAGCCGCGGCAAAGCCGCGTTCCGGTTCGCGCCGCGTGATTGGTGCCGGCTTCGCGAGTTTGGCGGTCCTGGCGGCTTTAGGCGGGGCAAGTTACTTTTTGCTGGCCGGGAATTCGACGGGACCCGTCCCATCCTCTCAGTCCGCCGGGCAGCCGGTCGCGTCGGCACCACCGGCGTCGATCCCTGGCGCCGCTCCCACGCCTCCGTCCGGACCGGTCGCGTTGAACGGCCCATCGCCGGCCCCTCCCCTTCCCGCGAGCCAGCCGCGGCCGGCAGCGAACACGCCTCCCGCCGCGATCTCAGAAGTCCCACCAGGTCCGAACTCAGCGCCAATGGTGGCCCCACCCGCGGTGGCCTTGTCGCCACCCCCCGCCGCTATGTCGCCAACCGAGGTGAACCCGCCGACCGATACGCGGACGGGACCTGTTTCGCCTCCGGCACCGCCCGCCCCTTCTTCGCCCACACCT
>JBEKGV010000639.1:0-3651 GCA_050012615.1 Acetobacteraceae bacterium
ACTGACACAGTGATCGTGACGCCGAAGGTCGTCGCCATGCCCGCGGTGCGACAAATCCCGCGTGCCGCACCCGCTCCGGTCCGAGACGCTTCGACCGCCACGGGTCCGGCGGCGGCGCCTGTGATTACGGCCCCCGCTCCGGTTCCAGCGCCCGCGGCTGCTCGCACTGAGCCGCCGGTGCGGACAGTGGCGTCCGAGCCAGCCGCCGCCGCGCCGGCGCCCGCCCATCCCGCGTCATCCCGGACCGTGGTCGCGTCACTGACGCCGGTACCGAAGGCTGAAACTTACGCAATCAGCGAAAGTGACGCCGCGGCTTCGACCCGGGTCGAGCCCGGCGCCGTTGGGCCGGCCGTTCAGTTCGCGGCCGCGACATCCGAGGAGTCCGCCCACTCGTTTTGGCAGAGTCTCGTGCATCGGTTCCCAGACGCGCTGCGCCAACGGGAGCCAACCGTGATCAGATACGAACATGATGGCACGGTGTTTTGGCGGGTGCGGACGGAGGGCTTTGACACGGTCTCGGAGGCCCAGGCGCTGTGCGCCCGCATGCGAGCCGGCGGACAGAACTGTTTCGTGCCGCGCTCCTGAGCGCTGCCTGGATCGCGGACGGCGCACCAGTCGTCGACAGTACGTAGAGCCTGACGAGCCACGCGCCGGCTTGCACGCCGGCGGGTCACTGGAATCACGGCCTGCTTCAAAGGCCCGCCCCAGCGGTTGCCCGGGCCGCGGGATCTGGTCGCCGGGTCGCTTGCCGGGGAATCAGGCGCGTGGTAATGCGCCGCCCGCGCCCATTGGGGGATAGTTTAGCGGTAAAACTCCCGGCTCTGACCCGGGCATCCTTGGTTCGAATCCAGGTCCCCCAGCCAGCTACGCCAGCGGACGCCATCAGGTTGTCTATTTCGCCGAGGGCACGGCCCCGGATGCGGCAGCACGGACCCTGGACGCTATCTCGGGTGTGCAGACGATGATGGGATTGCCCGTCACCAGACCGCCGTCGGCCAGAAAATCGCTCGTCCAACCGCCGGCTTCGCGTACCAGAAGCAGTCCCGCCAGCACATCCCAGGCGTTGATGTGCAGTTCGACATAGCCATCGTTCAGTCCCGCGGCGGTGTCCGCGACCCCCAGCGCACCGGAGCCCAGGCGGCGAAATTCGATGCCGTCGCCGATCAATCGGCGAATCAGTTCACCGTATGCCTCGATGGGCCGCCGCGGCGACCAGCCAATCTCCACCACCGGCGAAGCCCCGTGACCCAGGCTACTTACCTGTATCGGTGCGCCGTTCAGAAATGCGCCACGCCCGCGACGCGCGGTGAACAACCGGCGCTCATCCGGCGCGTTGATCACACCGCTCTCGACATCGCCGCCAGCGACCAGTGCGATCGAAACACACCAGCGCGGTGTACCATGGATATAATTCACGGTCCCGTCGATCGGATCGACAACCCATACGAGGTCGGCGGGAGATCCACCGTCCTCCTCCCCGATGACCGGATCGCCGAACCGTTCACTGATGCGCCCGCGGATCAATGCTTCAACTTCATGGTCGGCTTCGGTCGCGTAATCCATTGGAACCTTGGCCTCCAACGCGCCAAGGCTTTGCCGCCGCCTTGAGGCGACAACACCCGCTTCTCTCGCCAGTTCAATCGCGAAATCGTGGCGAACGGCCAACGCGTCGGTCACGATGCCATGGCCGGCCACATCGCCACGAAGACTTGATATGACAACAAATCAGGCCGCCGTCTTCACCGCGCTCTGGAGTCGTCTGTTGACGGCCCACCAGACCGCTCGCTTCGCGACCCCATGCCAGATCGTGTGCGGCCTGAGGCCACACACTTTAAAAACCATCCCAACAGCGCGATCCAAATGCACAGGCCGGTAAAACCGGGATGCTCGAGTCATATAGGCCATCGCATATTCTTCGCGGCGATAGATCGCATCGGCCGGCGCATTGGCGGCGTAATAAGCGTAGCATAACTCATCATCTTCGGATTCCCGCATCCGCTGAAGCACGATGCGTATGCGCTCGAACCGGCTCAATGCCTCACGCTCTAAATAGCGTTTCAGATGCGTATAAAACAGTTTGTAATGCCGCAGCTCGTCGGCGGCGATGTGTCTGCATATGGCGTTGAGCAGCGGTTCCTCGGTCGCATCGGCGATGGCCGTGTAGTACGAACTGGTTCCGGTTTCCACGATGCATCGTGCGATCAGCTCACCCGAGCGCGATCCGCGCACTGATTCCACGGCCTCCAGATCGAAGCCATATCCTGCCTCGAACCGGGCGTAGGCCTGACGAAGATTGAACGTTGGATCGGCACGTTCGGCGTAACGGCCGAGCGCTTCGCCGTGCCTTACTTCCTCGACAGCCCATTCTGTGGCGGCCTGTTGAAACAAGGGGTCATCCGAGAATACATTGCACAAATATCGTCCATATTTGGCACCGCCATATTCGACCAGCGACGCCGCCTTGATCACTTTCAGGGTTTCAGGATTGAGCTTGCCTGGATCAAATCGATCCCACGGCAACTCAGCGACTTCCCAACGAATGGAATTCATCGTGTGTCCCCGTTCGCCCGCATGAACGTTACTCGATCCCGTTGCGTTCCTCGACTCGAGGCAGGTTGCATCCCCCGAGCGGAATTGTCGACGCACGCAAGCGCGGCTGAAACCATATTGGAACGCGCCACCCCTGCGCCAACCCCCGACGCGAATCCGCTGGCCCGCCGTGCATGGCAAGGCGCGGTTCGACCTCCGGCCGCAAGCCTCGGCGGCGCGGCTTCCCGCCTGTCCGGAATCGTACGTCACTGATATAGCACGGCGAAATGACCGAGGCGCCCCCCATCCTGCGATTGCTGCTGCTGGTCGCCCTCGGCTTCTTCCTGGGCCTCGCCTTCGAGGAATTCCACGCGCGCGCGAACCAGAAACGGCCGGGCGGCATTCGAAGTTTTCCGCTGCTCGCCCTGACCGGTGCCCTGCTTTACCGGCTGGACGCCACGAACCTTCTGCCACTTTGCGCCGGACTGCTGGCCCTGAGTGCCTGGCTGACCTGTTATTATTGGCAGCACCTTGGCGAGACCGACGCGGACGGGTTTCCTAACGTCGGCCTGATGGTGCCGATTTGTAATGTCCTGGCCTACTTGCTCGGCCCCGTGGCGCTGGCCGAGCCACCCTGGGTCGCCATCGGTACAACCGTGACCGCTGTATTGTTCCTCACCGCGCGAGACGTGCTGCACGGCTTCGCCCGCCGCCTCGAACTGACCGAGATCGTCAACGCCGGACGGTTCCTGCTGCTGACGGGCTTCGTCCTGCCGTTGCTGCCGAATACGCCGGTGACCGGCCTCACGACGATCACGCCGCGTCAGGTCTGGCTCGCGATGGTTGCCGTGTGTTCGGTGTCGTACGCCAGTTACCTGCTCCAGCGTTATGTCGCGCCGGCCAGCGCCGGCCTGCTGACTGCGTTGCTCGGAGGGTTTTATTCCTCGACTGCAACCACGGTCGTGCTGGCGCGGCGAGCCCGGGACGAGGCGACGGCAACGAGGCAAACGCAGACCGGAATCGTTCTGGCCACGAGCATCATGTATCTGCGACTGCTCATCGTCATCGCATTTTTCAACCGGACCCTGGCGTTCGCTGTCGCGCCGGGCATGCTGGGTCTGG
>JBEKGV010000640.1:0-3629 GCA_050012615.1 Acetobacteraceae bacterium
GTGAACTTTGCTCCCGCCAGCGGTGCCGCTGGAACAAACGTCCTGTTGCAAGGCCAGCATTTCGTGGGAACGACAGCGGTTTCTTTCGATGGTGTGCCCGCCACTTTTCAAGTGCTGACGGTGAACTACATCAGCGCCACCGTACCTTCGGGAGCAAAGACCGGCAAGATCTCTGTTAGCAACGCCGGAGGGACGACTCGGAGCACGAAGTCTTTTAAAGTCCCCTAAGTTCTGAATCGCATGGGAACAGTTTCCAGCTATCGTTCTCTAGCTAGCGCCGAGTATACGGAAAGCGACGCCCGCAGGCGTTTTCACTCAAAACCACGGGCCGGGTCAATGAACGCGATCGAGATCCTTGCGCCCACTGACATCGGACGATTGCGCAAAGTCTCTGACAATCGATTTGACCCAGTCGCGAGTCTCGTCGTCGGAACTCCTGTAGACCGCTTGATCCATAGGTCGCACTGCAAAGAACGTTTTTGAATCCTTCGACTTGCCGGATCACTGCTCTCGCCTTGATGAGTTCGAAGGCGCGGGGTGCCGGAGGGTAGTCGCACAGATACGAACGCCAGATGGAGGAATAGACGCGTCTATCGATGTCGTCGCTTCAAATGATTAGAAGTGCGTCAGTCGAGAAAGAACATGGAGCAGATAAACGGGCCCTGAAGGGGAATGCCAATTTCATCCTTAAGCAGTACTGGTATGCGCGTCCAATGATTAGTCCCGCAGCGAAGATCTGCAGATTGATGATTGATGAGGCGGAAGCAATGGATTCAGAGCCAAGTTAGTTCCCGATCCGCTGGCAGTGTCAAACGCCCCGTATTGATGGATGTAATCGGTGTTGTGCCAACCGCGAGCGGGCATCTTCTCGCTAGCCGCCAAGAGCCGAAAGCGGGAAGCCCCGGAAGTCTGCCCTACCTCAAACCCGTGACCACATACGCCTCCGACAGCACCCGTACATAGAGATACGCGTATGCCGTCCCGTCGCTTGAAAGATGAGGCGCAACCACGGACGAGACTCCCGCGCCTGTTTCTGCCCCGAAGGTTTTCCACGGTTCCATTTCCCACTCTGTATACTTGCCCGGTAGACGTTCACGGATTTCATTGCTAATGCGCCCCGCCGGCTGCCAACCACATAGACTGACTCTCCGTCCGGCGTCCATCCAATCACGGAATAGCTCGATTCAAGCCACGGGATGGGATGCGGAGCTCCACCATCCAGTGGCCAAATTGCCCGTTTTCCATCCGGCCCACGCACCACGACGCTCCTGCCGTCCGGAGAGACGAGCGTTCCGGCGGTACCTTCAGAAGTGATGGGTTTGGAATCGCCATTGCTCAGATCGATCATGTAGTCGCGCCCGCCGTGTCCAGCTTCAATCCCCGCGGCCAGCAACCGCTTTCCATCCGGAAGGAACCGGGCCCCGCTGTAGCTGACGGCATCGTGCGTAAGTTGCCTTGCTTCACCCGTTCCCGTCGGCACCAGACTCAGCGGCCCGCCTTTCGCCGGCTTAGTGATCACCCATTTTTCATCGGGCGAAATCGCCAACGAGTCTCCCTCGCCAATGCGTGCCGGCGGCGATCCGTCCGTATCGCGCAGAAACACCGTGTAGTTCGGTCCACCGCCATCGCCTTCCTCGTCGAAAACAATCTTCCGGCCGTCCCGGCTGATATCGCGCAACTCCGACCATCCAAACCACCCCAACTCGTGCTCCTCTTTTCCGCCCGGTGCCATCCCCCGGATCCCCAGCCGCGTGTGATTTGCTACCGCCAGCACCGTGCCATTCCGCCGGTCTTCCAGCCACATGCCTCCAGGTACGTTCGTGATCGTGCGCAACTTGCCCGAGAGGGTCACGGCGCGCGGGTTCGCGGCTTGGCCCGTGCTCGTGGAGGTAAACCAGATCTCGTCGCCCGCCGGAGACCAGAGAATCCCCTGCAACGAGGTCCAGCCGGAAGAAAGTTTCCTTTCTTTTTCCCGGTCATCGGTGCCGATCACCGCCAGCGAACCTTCATCGTCGCCGCCCGGATTTTCATGGTCGGCGAAAGCGATCCACTTGCCGTCCGGCGAAATCTTCGGGTGACTCATCCAGTTGATGCTGTCGAGGAGCACCTTGCCAATGGGATATTCAAGACGCTAATGATTATTTTCCGGAACGTAACGGATAATCGCCATACTGTCGCCGTTGGTGGAAAAATCGGCGTCCCCCACGTTGTCCAGCACTTCTCGTGGTGTCCCTCCACTCAGCGGAACCCGTGCCAGCGTCCCAGTCCGCGCATAGCCGCCGTGACCGACCGTATTGAGCCGGATCGCCAGTTCCCCGCCCTTGGAGATCGAAAGCAGTTCCGCATCCTTGATCCCCAGTTCGCGCGAGCCCGGATCGTCCGTGCGCGACATATAAAGCTGGTTGTCCCCGCCTTCCCAGGACGCGCTGTAAACAATGCTGCCGTCCGGAGTGAACCGGGCATTACCGATGGCGCCGGTGCGAAACGTGATCTGCCCGTACTCGGCCTGAGGCGCACGACCCGCTCCGCCGCGCCACCAACCGAGGCCATACACCGCGCCTGCGACCACCAGACCAGCCGCGATCCCGATCACCAGCCGGCGGCGCGGCTGCACCGCCGCCTCCGCTGCCGCTAACCTCGCCGTGGACCCGGACAGCCCCGAAAGATGTTCCAGATCAAACGCAATATCGCTCGCCGAATGGAAGCGCGACTCCGGATTCTTTTCCAGGCAGTGGTGCACAATGCGCTCCAGCGCCGGAGAGACATTCCGGTTCGTCTCGCTCAGCTCCGGAGGCTCTTCCTTCAGAATCGAACTCATCGTATCCGCGGGAGTGTCGTCATGAAACGCCCGTTTACCTGAAAGCATCTCGTAAAGAATTGCCCCAAAACTGAAAATGTCGGAGCGCGGATCAAGCACCATGCCCCGCACCTGCTCGGGAGACATGTATCCCGCCGTTCCCAGCACCGCGCCGGCTTCGGTTGCACCGTGGGTCACGGTGGCCATCGAGGTATGCGATCCGGGATCGGCTTGAGTAAGTTTCGCCAGGCCGAAGTCCAGGATCTTTACCCGTCCGTCTTTTGTGACAAATAAATTCTCCGGCTTGAGGTCGCGATGAATGATTCCTTTCTCGTGAGCCGCCGCCAGTCCATGCGCCACTTGCAAGGCGTAGTCCAGAGTCTTACGTACGGGAATTGACCCGCTGCGCAGCCGTTCCCGCAGCGTCTCACCCTCAAGCAGTTCGGATACCACGTAAGGCGAACCTTCGCTCGTGCCAATATCAAACACCGCCAGAATGTTGGGATGATTCAGGGCGGCCGTAGACAGCGCTTCTTGTTCAAAGCGCCGCATCCGATCGGAGTCAAGAGAGAGTGCCTGCGGCAAAACCTTGACCGCCACTTCCCGCCGAAGGCGAGGATCGCGAGCGCGATACACCTCGCCCATGCCGCCCGCGCCTAAGAGGGAGACAATTTCATACGGTCCAAGCTTGGTGCCCGAGGTCAGGTTCATGAGTGGGCGAGATTATAACCTAGGAAGCGAAACGTAGACACGGAGCGTGTCCCGTCTGCCGCGCGCGGTATAGGAGGTTGCGCATCGCCGGAATGAAGGACAGTTACGTCCTTGGCGCGGT
>JBEKGV010000641.1:0-2490 GCA_050012615.1 Acetobacteraceae bacterium
CATCGGTATCCCCGGTCCACACCTCGCGCAGGATCATCTTATGGGTCAGCACCTTCCCGGCGTGCTGCACCAACAATCGCAGTACCTCGTATTCTCTGGGCGAGAACTTTACCTCCTGTCCGCGCACGGTGACGATCCGGCGCACCAGATCGACCGTCAGATCGCCGCTGCGGAACACCGGATGCTCGCCCTGCTGCTGCAGCATGTGGCGCAGCGCGGCGCGGATGCGAGCGAGCAACTCGTCGATGCCGAACGGTTTGGTCACGTAATCGTCAGCGCCAAGATCGAGTGCCTCGACTTTGCCGGCCTCGTTGTCGCGGCTCGACAGCACGACGATCGGCACCGCCGACCCGGAGCCGCGGATGCGTCGGATCACCTCCAGCCCGTCGATGTCCGGCAGGCCGAGGTCGAGCACGATCAGGTCGGTCCCTTTGCGGCGGACCACCTCAAGCGCGGGCAGCCCCGTCTCCAACTCAGTGACGACGTAGCCTTGCGCACCCAGGCCGGCGCGCAGAAATCGGCGGATCGCGGGTTCGTCGTCGACAACGAGGATGCGCATCGCACCAGCCCCGGCGGTCATGGTCGGGCCGCCAGAGGCCGTGCGGCCGTGCGGCGGTGGGTCATATGGCGGTTTCCTCCGGCAGCGGGGCCCCGACTGGAACGGGCAGGGCGATGGTGATGATGGCACCGGAACGGTCGGTACGGTTGGCGGCGGAGATCGTTCCGCTCATGGCCTCAATGAACCCGCGGGATATCGCGAGGCCCAGACCTGTGCCGGCCCGCTGACTGTCCGCCCCACTGGCCGCCCCACTGGCCGCCCCGCCGGCACGGTAGAACTTTTCGAAGATGCGATCGACGTCTCGCGGTGGGATACCCTCGCCCTCGTCAATCACTCGCAGGATGACCTGATCGCCGTCTTGATACGCCTTGATCTGAATGCGAGAGCCGGCCGGTGCGTATTTGGCCGCGTTGTCGAGTAGATTGAACAGGACTTGTTCGAACAGCACCACATCCAGGTTCAGCATCGGGAGGTCCGGAGCGACGTCCAGGATCACTTCGTGACTGGTGAGAATGCTCGCGGCGCGACTTAGGGCGGCACCGAAGACATCCGTCAGCTCGGTCAGCGTGCCGCGAGGTTTCAACGCGCCGGATTCCAGCCGGGTCATATCCAGCAGATTGCCGATGAACCGATTTAGCCGGTACGCTTCCTCAACGATCGTGGCGAGCAGCGCTTGCTCGGTCGGGCCGTCAAGCGCGACGCCTCGCGACGTCAGGCTTGTCGCCGAGCCCAGGATAGAGGCGAGCGGTGTGCGAAGATCGTGCGAAATGGAGGTGAGCAACGCGGATCGCAGCCGGTCGGTCTCCGCCTCCAGGCGCGCGTTGTGGAGGTCCCGTGCCAGGATCACTCGTTCGATCGCCAATGCCGCCTGGTCGGCCAGGGCATCCAGCAGCCGTTGCTGATCGGGCATCAGCAACGGTCCGGGCTCATCGCGGATTACACCGACGACGCCGACCGGACCACGGCCGGTTCGCATCGGCAGGAACAGCCATCTGGCACCGGGCAAGGTGTCGGAATCCCGGCCGGCGACATGGTTTTTTTCCCAGCACCATTTGGCCGCCGCCAGATCGGCTTCTTCCAGCACATCTTCAGGCGGGAAACCCGCGCGAACTGAGATACTGGCGCTGACACGTTCCGCGGGCGCGCGCTCGTGACCGTGCGCGTCATCGGGCAGCAGCAGCACGACGCGCACTTTCAGCATCATCGCGATCTGGTGCGCGGTGGCCCACAGCAGATCGTCCAGCGTGACCGCGACGGTGAGCTTGCGGCTGAACTGATAGAGGTCATCGGTGGTCTTGGCTCGCAGGCGCGCGGCGACCGCCTGGCCTCTAACGCGAGCGGCGAGGTTGCTGGCGATGAGCGCGACGACGGCAAAGAAAAACAGCGCGACGACGTTTTCCGGGTCGGCGATCGTGAATGTGTAGATCGGCGGCAGGAAAAAGAAGTTGTAGGCAAGCACGGCGGCCATGCTGGCAAACAGTGACGGTCCGCGACCGAAACGTACGGCACTGAACAGGATCGCGGTCAGGAAGACCAACGCGAGATTGGAAATGTTCAGCACGCGTTGCAGGGCGAAGGCCACCGGGATCGCCGCCGCCACGAACAGCAGGCTCATGGCGTAGGGTTGGACATCGGTGGTCTGAGCGGGCGCTTTGTCTCCGGGTACTACCTGGATGGACCTGGTCGGCTCGGCGGGCGCCTCGATGATGTGGATGTTGATGCCGCCGGCCCGGTTCATCACCTGCTGCGTGACCGACGCCGCGAAGAATTGCCGCCATCGCGGAGTTTGCGATTTGCCGACGATGATGTGGGTGATGTTGTTGGCGCGGGCGTAGTCGATGATCGCATCGGCGACGTCCTGGCCGGGGATCAATACCGTTTCGGCGCCGAGACTTTGGGCGAGCCGCAGCGCCTCCGCCACGCTGTCCAGT
>JBEKGV010000641.1:2501-6123 GCA_050012615.1 Acetobacteraceae bacterium
TTTCCACGCTGATCGCGGTCCAGGGTGCGTGAAACTGATCGGCCAGCCGCCTGGCGTGGCGTACGACGGCCGTCGCCCTCGGCCCGCCCTCGATGCACACCAGCACGCGGTCTCCGGCGGCCCAGGGGCCCTCGATGGCGTGGCTGCGCATGTAGTCGACCATCTGGTTGTCGACTCTCTGGGCGGTGCGCCGCAGTGCCAGTTCCCGCAGCGCGGTCAGGTTGCCGGGCTGGAAGTAATGGCGGACGGCGCGCTCGGCCTGGCGCGGGACATAGACCTTGCCGTCCTGCAGCCGTTGGATGAGGTCCTGCGGGGTCAGGTCGATCAGTTCGATGTCGTCGGCGCGGTCGATCACCGAGTCGGGCACTGTCTCTCGCACGCGGATGCGCGTGATGCGGGCAACGACGTCGTTGAGGCTTTCGACGTGCTGAATATTAAGGGTCGCGTAGACGTCGATGCCGGCGGTAAGCAGTTCTTCGACATCCATGTAGCGTTTGGGATGACGGCTGCCGGGCGCGTTGGTGTGTGCCAGTTCGTCGACCAGGGCCAGACGCGGGCGGCGGCGAAGGATGGCGTCGATATCCATCTCGTCGAGGATGTGGCCGCGATAGTCGATCCGCCGCCGCGGAATGGTCTCCAGCCCAACGGTCAGAGCGGCGGTTTCCTGACGGCCATGGGTTTCGACAACTCCGATAACGACATCGACGCCCTCGCGCTTCCTGGCCTGGGCCGCGGAAAGCATCTCGTACGTTTTGCCGACGCCGGGGGCGGCGCCGAGGAAGATCATCAGCCGCCCGCGCCCGGTGCGTTCGGCTTCGCGGAGCAGGGCGTCCGGAGAGGGGCGACGGTCATCCATGCTTGGACTTCGCGAACGGTCCGTGCGAACGATCGTCAAGTCCGGTCAAACGGTGGTCATGCCCGGACGAACGATTGTCCTGTCCCCGCGAGCGGCCGTCATGCCCGCGCGAACAATCGTCATGCCCGGGCTTGACCCGGGCATCTGTAGCGGCACTTGCGTTGCGCCCAGCTACGAACATTCGTTCAGGATTCCTTAACGTCCATAGGGCTATTCTCCTCCAATGCGAGGCGGATGGGTTTATATCATGACGAACCAGCCCTTTGGCCCGTTGTACGTGGGCGTCACGAACGACATCATCCGGCGCGCCTGGGAGCATCGCACCGGTGTCTGCGAGGGCTTCACGAAACGCTACCATCTCATCCGCCTTGTCTACGCCGAACAACACGACGACATCCGTACGGCCATCCAGAGAGAAAAGAACGTCAAACATTGGTCACGCGCCTGGAAGCTTGATCTGATTACCGAGCAGAACCCGACCTGGAGCGATCTGTACGACGAACTGCTTTGACGCGCCAACCAACCGCCGGACCCTTCTTCTCGAACGTTATCCCTCGGCCCGCTGGGCGCCACCACCTGCTGATCAAACGTCTGGCTCGTCAAACGTCATCCCAGGGCTGAACGTCATCCCCGGCCCGAACGTCATCCCCGGCCCGAACGTCATCCCCGGCCCGAACGTCATCCCCGGGCTGTGACCCGGGGATCAATCGCGGCACCCTGCTGGTAGAGATCCCCGGGTCAAGCCCGGGGATGACGAATTGCGCGGGGGATGACGAATTGCGCGGGGGATGACGAAGCGCGGGGGATGACGAAGCGCGCGGGGGATGACGAAGCGCGCGGGGATGACGAATTGCGCGGGGGATGACGAAGCGCGCGGAGGTGACGAATCGCGCGGGGGGTGGCGTTGGGGCCAGGGGATGACGGGTGGGAGGGCGACAGCTTGTTGCCGTTGCCTCACCCCTTGCCCATCGCGTCGAGCGCCAGATTGAGTTGCAGCACGTTGACATGCGGTTCACCGATGATCCCGGCGAGGCGGCCGACGATGTGGTCCTCGATCAACTGCCGTACCGCATCTTCCTTCAATCCGCGTGCCTTGGCGACCCGGGGCACCTGGAACAGCGCGGCGGCCGGCGTGATGTCGGGGTCGAGGCCGCTCGCGGATGTCGTCACAAGATCGACCGGTACCGGCATGTTGGGATTTTCCGCCGCCAGCTTCGCGGTGTCGTCCTTCACCCGATCGACCAGCGCCTTCGAGGTCGGACCCAGATTGGAGCCGGATGAATTGGCGGCGTTGTATGGCGCGGGCACGGTTTTGGTCGCGTCGTTCGGATCGGTGTCGGTGGTGGCCGACGGGCGTCCGTGGAAGTACTTCTCGCTGGTGAAGTTCTGCCCGATCAGCTCGGAGCCGATCACCTTGCCGTCACGCTCTATCAGACTGCCATTGGCCTGGTATCGAAACAGAGTCTGCGCGATGCCGGTCATGGCCAGCGGATAGGCGATGCCCGTTATGATCGTCATGCAGACGATCATCATGATGGCGGGCCGGATTTGTTGAAGCATGGCAGTGGTCCTTCGAGGTACCGAACCTGGGAATTAAGCAAGCCCAATGGTCGTGACGAACATGTCGATCAGTTTGATGCCGACGAACGGCACGATGATGCCGCCGAGCCCGTAGATCAGCAGATTGCGCCGGAGCAGCGCCGCGGCGCCGATCGGCCGGTAGGCGATCCCCTTCAGCGCCAGCGGGATCAGCGCGATGATGATCAGCGCGTTGAAGATGATCGCCGACAGGATGGCGCTCTCCGGGTTCCGCAGATGCATGACGTTGAGCGCCTGCAGTTGCGGATAGAAGACGACGAACATCGCCGGGATCATGGCGAAGTACTTCGCCACGTCGTTGGCGATGGAGAACGTCGTCAGTGCGCCGCGGGTCATCAGAAGCTGTTTGCCGATTTCGACGATTTCGATCAGCTTCGTCGGATCGCTGTCGAGATCGACCATGTTGCCGGCCTCACGCGCCGCCATGGTGCCGGTGTTCATCGCCACCCCAACATCCGCCTGCGCCAGAGCCGGCGCATCGTTGGTGCCGTCGCCGCACATCGCCACCAGCTTACCCTGCGCCTGCTCCTCGCGGATCAGCGCCAACTTCATCTCCGGCGTAGCCTGGGCGAGGAAATCGTCCACCCCCGCTTCGGCGGCGATCGCCGCTGCCGTCAGTGGATTGTCGCCGGTGATCATCACCGTGCGAATACCCATCCGGCGCAGTTCGGCGAAACGCTCGCGAATGCCGCCCTTGACGATGTCCTTGAGGTAAATGACGCCGAGCAGTCTGCCGTCTTTCGCGACCGCGAGAGGCGTGCCGCCCGCCTTCGCGATCTCATCCGACTTGAGCTGCAGTTCCCGCACCGCCGCGTCGGTGACGCCGCTGCGCAGCGTCGTGACGCCTCCGCCCTTGACCGCGCCATCGTCGACGGAGCGTGTCCATGCCAGCACCGCATCGACCGCGCCCTTGCGGATCGACGAACCCTCGAAGTCGATGCCCGACAGCCGGGTCTGTGCCGAGAACTTGAGGAAATGCGCGCCCATCGGTGCCATCTCGCGCCCGCGGATGCCGTATTTCTCCTTCGCGAGCACGACGATGGAGCGGCCTTCCGGCGTTTCATCCGGCAGCGAGGAAAGCTGCGCGGCATCCGCCAGTTCGTCCGGGCTGACACCGTTCAATGGAAAGAAGTCGGTCGCCTGGCGGTTGCCAAGCGTGATCGTGCC
>JBEKGV010000642.1:0-3620 GCA_050012615.1 Acetobacteraceae bacterium
GCATGAATTGAGGTACGCGTCCGTTAAGCCAGCGCCCATTGGAGCGACCCCGGGGGCGATCGCGTCATCGGTGGCTGTCCGCAGTTTGCCATAATTTAATACAATGTGAGGCTCGTTATTGTAACTGTTCGTCAATCTCAAAAGATTGACCAACCCCGTGGCTCTGGCCCATAGACTCCTCTCACAGCACCGGAACCCACCGACACGTGAGCCGAGCCGCCGCAATCCTACCCCAGCAGGACTTTCCGGACCTCGCGGTCGCGCGCGACGTGCTGGCGACGGAGGTCGCCGGTCTTCGTGCGCTTTCGGCCGGGTTGGGGCCGGAGTTTTCCAGGGCGGTGGACTGCCTCGCGGCCGCGAACGGGCGGATTGTCGTCTCAGGCATGGGGAAATCCGGCCACGTGGCGCGCAAGGTCGCCGCGACGTTCGCCTCGACCGGGACACCCGCGTTGTTCGTGCACCCGGCCGAGGCCTCGCACGGCGATCTGGGCATGATCTTGCCGGGCGACGCGGTGCTGGCACTGTCCAACTCCGGTGAAACGCCGGAACTGGCCGACATCGTGGATCACGCCCGGCGTTTCGGCCTGAAACTGGTCGCGATCACGACCAGAGCCCATTCGACGCTGGCACGCGCGGCGGACGTCGCGTTGCTGCTGCCGACGGCCTCGGAGGCCTGTCCAATGGGGCTCGCGCCCACCACGTCGACGACCATGCAAATGGCTCTGGGCGACGCTCTCGCGGTGGCGCTGCTGAAGCGACGTGGCTTCACCGAGGCTGATTTTCACCGCTTTCATCCGGGTGGAAGGCTGGGCGCCCGCCTGCGCCGGGTCCGCGACGTGATGCATACCGGGGACGCGGTGCCCCTCGCCCCGGTCGGACAGCCGATGGACCGCGGCATCGTGCTGATGACCGAGAAGCGGTTCGGTTGCCTGGGTGTCGTCGGCGATGATGGCGCCCTGGCCGGCATCATCACCGACGGCGACCTGCGCCGAGCCATGGGCCCGGACCTGTTGACCCGGCCGGTCGATGAAGTCATGACTCGCGCGCCCAGGACGATCGGCCCGGACGCCCTGGCGGCCGACGCACTCTTTGCCATGAACGCGCACGAGAGGCCGGTGACCGCATTGTTCGTGGTCGACGAGGAAGGCCGGGTGATCGGCATCTTGCATATTCATGACCTGTTGCGGTCAGGTGTGGCATGACCAGGCGGCCTGAGACCCTTCGACAGACCGTCCGTGAGAGTAACCCGGAGGGAGAACGTTCATGAGCGCAACTCAGGAGGACACCGTCCCCGAGCACCATCTCAGAACCCGGTCTCCGCCCGGGCCGGCCAAGAACACGCCGGCCGAGGTCGGGCGCACCGGCGGATATCTCGCGGTCGTAAGCCGGAAGGAGACGCGCAGCGTGCCGACGCCGGGCGGTCTGATGCGCCGGCGCTGGATGATCAACACGACGAAGTTCGTGCTGCCTGCCGCGTCGGTAGTGCTGTTGGCATCGATCGCGCTATGGCCGGAGTACCATGACGTCACCGACAAAGCCCGGTTCATTTATAACGGGCTGCGCGCGATGGACGGGGCGCGGATGACAAACGCTCACTACCGCGGGGTGGATGAGCGCGGCCGGCCCTACACCGTCACGGCCGCGACAGCGGTTCAGCGGGACGAGGAACAGATCGATCTCACCATGCCGAACGGCGACATGTCGCTGGAGAACGGCTCATGGATCGATGTGAAGTCGAAGCGAGGCGAGTTCATGCGGAAGGCTCAGCAACTCGATTTGTACGATGACGTTGTGATCTACCGCGACGACGGTATGACGATGACCACCTCCAGCGCGACGGTCGAGATGAAAGCCGGCGCGGCCAGCAGTGCCGCGGCAACTCATATCGAGGGACCGTTCGGCACGCTCGATGCGGCCGGGTTCACCACGGTCGACAAGGGAGCGGCGATTCAGTTTTGGGGGCCCGCGCACGCGCTGTTGAACGGCGCGTCGCGATGAGTGGGCGCTCGCGCGCCAACATGAAGCCTCGAGCATGTCCCGGGAGTGTGGCCCTGACCATGCGGGCCCTGGCCATGCGGGCCCTGGCGATCGCGGTCCCGTTGACGCTGAGTTTGGCGGCACCGTTCGCGCTGGCGCAGGGGATCGATATGACCCACGGCGGGCCAATTCAGGTGACGGCCCAGGATGGGATGGAGTGGCGTCAGGCGGACCATGTCGTGATCGCCAAAGGTGACGCGAAGGCGGTTCGCGGCAACGTGACCGTGACGGCGGATCGGCTTTACGCCTGGTATCGCCGCAAGGGAGGGGACCCGACGGCTGCGGAACAGGTCTCGACCGGGGCGGCCAGCGCGACCGGGACCGAGGATGAGACCGCGGGCAACGAAGTCTATCGCCTGCGCGCGGAGGCAACGTTCACATTTATACCGCGACCGACCAGGCCTGGGGCGACCAGGGGACGTACGATCTGGATCAGGCGGTCATGGTGTTGACCGGTCACGCGCTGAAACTCACGACCACCAACGATACCCTGACGTGCCGGGATACGCTGGAATACTGGTCGCAGAAGCATATGGCGGTGGCCCGAGGCGATGCCGTGGTGGTGACGAACGATGGGCGGCGTATCTCGGCCGACACGCTGGTCGCTTATATGGTGGATACTCCAGCCAACTCGTCTCCGGCCAACTCGTCGGCGGCAGGTCGGGCGCAAGCCGGGCCGGCAGCGCCCGGTTCGACAGCCACCGATTCGACAGCCACCGGTTCGACAGCCGCCGGTGCGGCCGGCACTGCCCCGGCTCAGACACCCCAGACGCCTCATACAGCCAGCGCCGCGACACAAGGCGGGCAACCGGCCCAGCCGGCGGATGACTCCGCGGCGGCTATGGTCGGAAAGGTGGAGCGTGTCGAGGCGTTCAATAATGTCACGGTCCGTACAGCCACCGAGATCGTCACCGGAGATCGGGGCGTATACGTGCCAGACACCGACATCGCTCATCTCGGCGGACATGTGCGCATTACCCGAGGCGCGAACCAGATCAATGGATCGGAGGCGGTGGTCAATCAGAAGACCGGTGTCGCCACGCTGATCTCCGGCGATAGCGGCCGGGTGACCGGCCTGGTGGTCCCGAACGAGCAAATGAACCCGCCCGCCGCGACTGGCGCCGAGCACAAACCGCCGCAGGCCCAACCGAAACCAGAGGGCAAGCCGTGACCACTCCTCCCGGTGAACCGTGGTCCAAAGAGCAGCGGGCAGGAGAACAGCGCATGCGAGAACCGGCGTCCATGGAACCGTTGTCCAGAGGAACGGCGACCAGAGAAACGGGGACCAGGGAACCAGGGATGAGAGAGCCGGGGATGAGAGAGCCGCGGATGAGAGAACCAGGGAGCCGGGATGCGCGCGTCCCGCTCAAGGTGCTGCATGGCGGCGGTGGGCTGGTCGCGCACGGCGTCGGCAAGACCTATCACCGCCGGCCCGTTGTTCGGAACGTCTCGGTCTACCTCAAGCGCGGCGAGGCGGTTGGCCTGCTCGGACCCAACGGAGCCGGCAAGACCACGACCTTTTATATGATCGTCGGTCTGGTTTCGCCCGACACCGGCTCGATCCACCTGGACGGCACCGACAT
>JBEKGV010000643.1:0-3615 GCA_050012615.1 Acetobacteraceae bacterium
GGGTTGGGCGTCCGATCGAGGTAATAAATCAACCGGAACGAAGGGATCGCCATGATGACCAAAATCACTACCGGAAGCACGGTCCAAAGGATTTCCAGCACGGTATGATGGGCGGTCTGGCTTGGGATCGGATTGCGTTTTTCGTTATAGCGGACGCACACCCAAACCAACAACGCGGCCACGAACAGCGTGATGAGCGTGATCATCACCAGCACCAGATTGTGGAGTTGGATGATCTCCTTCTTCATCGGGCTGAACGCGGGTTGCATACCCATTTCCCACGGCCGTGGGGCCTGCGCCAGCGCGGGATGATACGCGAGCCCTGCCAGCAGGGCCGTCAGGCTGAAAAACCACACGGCGAGGCGCCGCTTCGTAAGCTGCATGGACAGGATACCCCGTTGCGCCATCCGGCGCCGCGATCCCACGCGGCAAACCGTGATTTCGATGATACCGCCTACCGGAGGCTCGCGGCGAGATCAAGGGCGTGCGACGCGAACCCCGCGGTGTTCATCATTGCCGCCGGATGCCCCCGCGGCATGTTGTCGTCATCATGCCGCGCTCACCCCAATCTGGCCCGTCTTCGCCTTCCGTGATGACCCCTTGGCGATGTCTGTCACCGCGTGCGGATCAACCGCGAGGTAGCGTTGCGGCCGCTCGGTCGCCACCTGAAATTCGCACAGACGGGCCAGCAATTGTTTGTCTTCCTCGGACAGCCGCGTTGCTTCCCGCAGATGGTCCGTCCAATTTTCCATGGACCAAACCTCGAGCCACCCCTCAGGGTGCGCCACGTCCTCATAAATCTGCCAGAACAAAGCTCCGGAGCGGCCGCGGACATGGCGCGCCTCCTGCATCAACGCCAGGAACTCGGAACGCTGATCGGGTGCGACCCGGTAATGCATGGTCTCCATCACCCGGCCGCGGGTGTCGCGAAGCAGCGACACCAGTTCGGGAGCGGGCGCTTCGGGTCCTCGAGCGGGTTCAAGCTGTGACGGAACGGGCACCGCGGCGATCGCTTCGATCCGGGCGTAGCGGGCGAACGCCATCAGCACGAGGCCCAACGCCGCCGCCGACGCGAATGTGTGGTGCAGGCCGATCATTCCGCCGATCCAGCCCCAGAAGAACGAGCCCAGGGTCAATGCGCCGTTCTGGGCGAGTTGATAGATCGACAGCGAGCGTGCCCGCACCCACGGCGGACAGACCAACTGCGCCGCCGCCTGGATCGTCGAATAGGCCGAGGTCCAGCCAATGCCGAACAGGAACATCCCGAACGCGGCGAAAGCCCAATGGCTCATCATGCCGACGGTCGCCATGCCGGTGCAGGAAAACAGGCTGCACACGACGACGGTGGTGCCCCGGGTCAGCTTGCCCCGGACCAACGGCAGCAACATGCCGGAGGTGACGCCTCCGACGCCCATCATCCCGAGAATGAAGCCATACATTCCGGGGCCCAGATCGAGGTCTCGCCGAACGTAGAGCGGCAATAAGGCCCAGGGTGCGGAGGCGGGGATGGAGTAAGCGACGGTGCGGATCATGGCGTGCTGAATCGCCGGCGTGTTGCGTACGAACCGCATGCCCGCCCGCATGGCGGAAAACAGATGCTCGGGAGGCAAACCGGTAAACCGCTTACTCCGCCGCCACATGAGCAGGGCGCCGATCACCGTGAGGATCGACGCCGCGTAAAGCGAAAAAGTCAGTCCCGAGCCACCCAAAAGGATGAGAAACCCGGCCAGTGCCGGCCCGATCGCGCGGGTCAGATTGAACCCGATGCCGTTGAGGGTGATCGCTCCGACGAGGTCGTCGCGCGGCACCAGTTCGGGAATGATCGCGCTCCACGCGGGTTGGGTCAGCGCGGCGCCGATCCCGATCGCGAAGGTCAGAATGAGGAGCCAGGTGGCCGTCATGCCTCCGGTCAACGTCAGGACGGCGAGCAAGGTCGCCGCCATGATCGTCCAGACCTGTGTGCCGATCAGGAAGATGCGGCGGTCGACGATGTCGGCCATCGCTCCGCCTGGCAGCGCGAGCAGGAACACCGGCATGATGGTCGCCGCCTGAACCATCGCGACGGTCAGCGGCCTCGGTGCGAGGGTCGTCATCAACCACCCGGCACCGGTGTTCTGCAGCCACGTGCCCAGCCAGACGACGATGCTGGCGAGCCATAGCGTGCGAAACGTCCCGTTGCGCAACGGCACCAGGGCGGAGGGCAGCCGCATGTTCACGATCTCTCCATTTTGGATTCCCGCGCTATAGACCATTTGGATCGCGTTGTGATCCCGGTCTGGGCCTCGGCGATTGTTCAGTCATCGTTGGACTGGATGCGACGGGCGTAAGATTAAGATCAATGCGTCCCGCTTTTCTCGTCATGGCCGGGCTTGTTTTCGTCATGGCCGAGCTGGTTTTTTCTTCATGGCCGGGCTCGTTTTTCTGTCATGACCGGCCTCGCGTTTTCTGTCATGGCCGGCCTCGCTTTTTCGTCATGGCCGACTTCGCTTTTTCGTCATGGCCGTCCTCGTTTTTCTGTCATGGCCGGCCTCGCTTTTTCGTCACGGCTGGGCTTGTTTTTTCGTCATGGCCGGCCTCGCTTTTTCGTCATGGCCGGGCTTGACCCGGCCATCCGTCGCGGCAATGGCCGTGCTTGTTTTTTCGTCATGGCCGGCCTCGCTTTTTCGTCATGGCCGGGCTTGACCCGGCCATCTGTCGCGGCACGTGCGGCGATTGATAGCCGGGTCAAGCCCGGCCATGACGCATGAGACGGATAAATTGAGGTGCGCGCTCGTCCCTTGGATCATTGCACGCACGCTGCGAATCCGTGACGATTGTGACTGCCGGTGGTGCCGCGGATGCTTCGATTATTCGTCGGAGCGTTGGCCCGGTTCCAATTCGTCCCGCTCCTGGATACCTTGACCCGCATGAAGGTCTTTTGGCACGACGCGCAACTCAGGCATGCGCCGCGGTTCTTTCTGTTGCGCGGCCGGATACACACGAATTTTGAAGTGCCGGCTCGCGCCGAAGCGCTGCTGGCGTCCTGCCAGGCGATGAAGCTGGAGATCGTGACGCCGCCGCAAGCGGATCGCACAGCGCTGCTCACCGTGCATGACGCCGCGTACCTGGATTTTCTGCGTGATGCTCATGCCGCCTGGTCCTTGCTGCCCGACGCGGGCGAGGAGGTCGTTGCGAATAGTCATCCATCTCCGGAAATGATCGCCTGCGGCGCACGGATGCCGGAGCATGTGATCGGTCAGGCCGGCTGGTTTACCGCCGACGCCGCCTGCCCGATCGGGCGACACACCTGGGAGTCAGCGCTTTGGGCCGCGTCCTGCGCTCTCGCGGCGGCGAATGAGGCGGTGGCCGGACGTTCCGCCTACGCACTGGCGCGCCCGCCCGGCCACCACACGTTCCGAGCCCGGGCCGGCGGCCATTGCTATGTCAACAATGCCGCGCTGGCCGCCGAGCGGTTGCGTGCGCTGGGTGCCGAACGGGTCGCGGTACTGGACATCGACAGCCATCATGGCAATGGAACTCAGGGCATTTTCTGGGATCGGCCGGACGTGCTGTTTGTCTCACTGCATGGCGATCCCAATCGATATTATCCTTGGTTTACCGGCCACGCGGCGGAAC
>JBEKGV010000644.1:0-3615 GCA_050012615.1 Acetobacteraceae bacterium
CCTGGAAGAGGTGGTAGCCGCTGAAAATCAACGTCGGCACGATCTCGAGAAGGAGCACGAAAGCCGCCACGGCCCATCAATTGCGCATGGAGTAACACCCGCCTCTCCACGGTACGTCCCATCAAACCGGAGGGTCTGACGGTTAGCACCGACACGATAATGACAAGCGCCAGGGTGAGTTTCAATTCAGTCCCGACGATATAGGCGCCGCCCAGATTTTCGATGATCCCCACGGCGAAGCCTCCGAGCACCGCGCCCAGAGGACTGTCGATGCCGCCGAGCAGCGCTCCGGCGAAGGCATAAAGTAAAATTCCCGCCATCATGTTGGGATCGAGAAATACGACCGGCGCCACCATGCAGCCCGCGACCGAGCCGATCGCCGCCGCCAACCCCCAGCCAAGCGCCAGCATCCATCCGACCCGCACGCCAACCAACCGCGACGAAACCGGATTGAGCGCCGCCGCGCGCATCGCGAGCCCCAGACTGGTATGCCGAAAGAACAGATAAACCGCGGTCAGCACCGCCAGCGTCACGCCGGTCGAGCCCAGTTGATGACCCGAAATATAGCCGCCGAACAGGGCCCTGTCGGGGAACGGCGAAGGAAATTGCTTGATCGTATAATCGAAGAACCAGCCGCTCAGACTGTTTATGATCAGCAACAAACCGACGAACACTCCGACATTCGACAAAATCGGTGCGTTTATCATGGGCCGAATCAAGATGCGCTCGATCACTACGCCGATGCAGAATGAAACCACGACGGCCAGGAAGAACGCGGCCCAGTACGGCATTCCGAAATTAATGAACGTCAACGCGATATACGTCGAAAATGTCGCCATCTCGCCCTGGGCGAAATTGATGTGATGCGTGGACTGGTAGATCATCACCAATGCGAGCGACACGCTGGCATAAATGCCGCCAGTGGCGATTCCTGAAATAATCTGGTGGATCAGTCCTTCCACGGCGCGGGTCCTTCAGGGCTCGTCATCCTCGGGCTTGACCCGAGGATCTGTCGCGGCGCCAGCCATTGAACGCAAACTTGAACGGAGGCGCTCCATGGTTGTGCGGGTCTCTGGGTGGACCGGAAGAACGATGGTGTTGCTTGCTGCATCATACTGTTCACCCATTGACCTCCTAATAACCAAGATACGAGCGGCGAATTGACTCGTCCTTGCTGATATCGGCGGCTTTGCCGGATACGACGATCCGGCCGGTCTCCAGCAAATACGCATCCTCGGCGAACGCCAGAGCCAGGCTCGCGTTTTGCTCGACCAGAAGGATGCTGACTTTTTCTTCTTCCCGGATGCGGCGCATGATGTTGAAGATCTCCTTCACGATCAGCGGCGCGAGGCCGAAGGACGGCTCGTCCAGGAGCAGCAACCTTGGACGCAACAGCAGCGCCCGGGTTATCGCCAGCATCTGCTGTTCGCCGCCGGACAACGTGCCAGCCTGCTGGCGAAACCGCTCCTTCAATCGTGGGAAATAACCGAACAATCGTTCGAAGTCGGACTCGATTTCACGGTCTCGGCGAGTGTAGGCGCCGAGGCGCATATTTTCCTCGACCGTCAACTCCATGAAGGTACCGCGGCCGTCCGGGACATGCGCCACGCCACGCCGGACAATGTCCTCGGTCGCCATCCCGGAGATCTGTTCACCACCGAGAGTAAGGTCGCCATCCGTTCGCACCATGCCGCAAATCGCCCGCAGCGTGGTGGTCTTTCCGGCGCCGTTCGCCCCCAGCAGCGCGGTGACCCCACCCTCTTCCACCGAGAAATCGATGCCGTGCAAGACCTTCGTCTCGCCATACGCGGCGTGCAGGCCCTTGGCCTCAAGCAGCGCCGGCATGAGCGTCTTCCTCCTGCGTGTCGCCGAGATAAGCGCGGATCACTTCCGGCTCCGCCCTCACCTCATCCGGCGTGCCGTCGGCGATCTTCACGCCAAATTCCAGCGCCACGACTTTATCGGACACCCGCATCACCAAATTCATGTGATGCTCGACCAGCAATATGCTGAGATTGAGTTGCTGCCGCACCCGCCGCATCAGAACCGCGAGTTCATCGACCTCGCTATGATTGAGGCCGCCGGCCGGTTCGTCGAGCATCAGCAGCTTCGGTTGGGTCATCAGCGCCCGCGCCAGTTCGACACGTTTTTGCCAACCGAACGGGATAGCACCCGCCGGCGTATCGGTGACTTGCCGCAGATCAAGCAAGTCCAGCAATTCGTGCAGCCGGCGATCGGCATCCTGCTGCTCCCGCCGCACGATCGGGAGACGTAAGGCATTGGCGATATAGCCCGAGTGAGCGGTGCTGTGGGCCCCCACCAGGATATTGTCGCGCACGCTCATGTTGCGGAACAAAGCGACATTCTGGAACGTGCGGCCAAGCCCGATCGCGGCCATGCGATGGCGGGGCGTGTTGGTCAGCGACTTACCTTCGAACAGGATATCGCCGTCGTTATAACGATAGATGCCGCTGATGCAGTTGAACAACGTGGTCTTGCCCGACCCGTTCGGCCCGATCAGGCCGCAAATCTGGCCGTAGCCGACATCGAAGGATACGCCGCCAAGGGCGATGACACCCCCGAAGCGCATCTTCACTCCGGAAATGCGGAGCAAAGGTTGTGTCGAATCGCCTGCCATCACACTCCGAGTACAAGTGTGAGGAAGTCGCTCATCGAGCGGCGGCCTTCCATGCGTCCCCTCATATTCATTTACGCGTCCCAGAGAATGGGAAAGTGACGAAACCCGCGACGATAGTCAATCGCGATCAGGCCCGGTTACAGGGCGAGATAACCCCCGTCGACGTATAGTTCGGCGCCGGTGATGTAGGACGCCTCGTCCGAGGCGAGGAACAGCACGGCGTTGGCGACCTCATCCACCTCGCCGGACCGGCCGAGCGGCACGGCGCGCAGCATTTTGGCCCGAACCGTGGGATCGGCAGTCGCACCCGAGGTCCGCATCGGCGGCATCAACCCGGGATGAATGGAGTTGCAGCGGATATTGTCCTTGCCGAACTGGACGGCGGTCGCCTTGGTCATGGTCCGAACCGCTCCTTTTGAGGCGTTGTAGGCCATGTGCACCATGGTCTGCCCAACCACACCTGAAATCGACGACAGGTTCACGATCGACCCACCGCCGTTCTTTTGCATTTGCCGCACAGCGGCCGCGGTACCAAGGAATACGCCAGTGGAATTGACGGCCATCACACGCTCCCAGATGCCGGTTTCCAGGAGATCGTTCACGGCGCTGCCACTGATGCCCGCGTTGTTCACCAGGATATCCAGGTGTCCGTAAAGAGCCACGGTGTCGGCCACGACCCGGTTCCAACCGGCTTCGTCAGTGACATTCAATGGCATGTAAACGGCCGTGCCGCCTGCATTTTCGATTTCCCCGGCGACGATCTTGCCTTCGCCCTCAAGCTGGTCGGCGATGACGACCTTGGCGCCCTCCTTGCCGAACCGCCGAGCCGTCGCCGCGCCCATCCCGGATGCGGCTCCGCTGATGATCGCCACTTTATTGGCCAGACGCATAGCTCATTCCTCCTGTCCCAGATCTTCCAGGCCCGTTCTTTGGGCGCAACCTGCCATGCCGCGATGGGCTTGGCTACCGACCGGTAA
>JBEKGV010000645.1:0-3613 GCA_050012615.1 Acetobacteraceae bacterium
CATGGATCGATGCCACGATTGTCTCCTGTTCCGATGATGTTGGCGCAAGCATAAGCGCCTCCTGCTGACAACGCTATGTCAGGAGCAAACCGCGACGCGGAAGCTCGCCACGCCTCTTGCTCGTCCCGCCGGATCGGCCGATCTTTCTCCGACAGCGGGCGAGTTCCGCGAAAGGGAGAAACGACACATGGCCATCTTCGTCCTCGGCGGCACCGGCTTCATCGGCATTCGCGTCATTCCACTGCTGGTCGCCCGCGGCGAGACCGTCGTCTGCATGGACATCAATCCGAACGCGCCGACGCTCGCCCCGCTTGGCGACAAGGTGACCATCGTGCGCGGCGACGTGACCAAGTTCGACGAGGTCATCTCCAACATGGCGGCGGCGAAAGCCGACCGCGTGCTGAACCTGTCGTATAACCTCGGCGTCGACCTGCCACCGCATCGCGCGACGATGCTGAACGTCGTCGGCATGGACAACTGCTTTGAGGCCGCGCGTCTGCTCGGCGTGAAGCACACGGTGTTCGCCAGTTCGCTCGCGGTCAGCGGCCAGCAGAAGAACTTCGGCGATCGAATGGTCACCGAGGACGATTACAAATACGCCGTCGTGCAATACGGCTCGCACAAGGCGTTCAACGAGTTCCAGGCCAAGGACTACATCGAGAAGCACGGCATGACGATCACCGCGGTACGCCCGGCGAACGTTACGGGTCCGGACAAGGTGCGCGGCTCGGTCGACCACGTGAATATCATCACGCGGCCGGCGCGAGGCGAGGCGATCTCGTTTCCCTTCGCCGATGCGATGCGCATTCCGATCCATGTCGACGACATCGCGGAAGTGTTCGTCCGCGTCGTGATGGCCGATAAACCGGCTTATCCAATCTACAACTCCGGCGGACAGACGATCAGTCTGGGCGATGTGGCGAAGATCGTGCGCGGCTATCTGCCGGATGCGAAAATCAGCTTCGAGAAGCAAACCGGCGGCAAAGAGTCGTCGGGGAATTACCTGATCGACAACTCTCGTCTGGTGCAGGAGTTCGGTGTCCAGTACCGCCCGTATCCGGAGCGTGTGTTGCAGATCATCAACGAGGTGCGCGCCGATATCGGGCAACCGCCGATCAGGGGCTGAAGGCGATCGCCGTGTGTTCGGCCATGGCCCGCGGCGCTTCCTGAAGCGGCGCCTACGCCGCTCTGACGCCAGGCACGAAGCTGTTCACTTCGCCAGACAATTGCTCGGCCCGCTTCGACAGATCGGACGACGGTCAAGCCCCGGCTCCTAGGCCCGTCGAGCGACCTTTCGATTTCGTGGTTGGTGTGCGGACACTCTCCACGTACGTTTCGGTGGCTCCGCTACGGCGTCTGGCGCCAGGGAATACTCCTTTGTAAGAAGCGCCATCGACAGACCCAGCCTGGCGGAGAGCCGCCGAATGACCGGCAATGTCAGAGCCCTCTTGCGGTTCAGCACCTGAGACGCCGTTGTCTTGTTGCCAAATTCGTCCAAGAGATCGATCTGCTGCAAACCGAGATCATCCATGCGTGCCTGGATGGCGCCAATGGGATCGGGTTTCTCCAAAGGCCAATGCTGGTCTTCATACGCGCAAACGAGCACACTGAGAAGTTCAAGACGGTCATCCTGATCCTCGGTACGTTCGTCGATGTCCAGCAGCCGCCCTATCTCAGCGTGTGCCGCATCCAGTTCGTCTTCATTGCGTATCAGGTGTATAATGTCATGCATGTCTCGTCTCATAATTTGTCATATTCGGTATGGGTGCCAATCCACTTGATATATACCTTCCCCATGACGGCGTTCCCATATTTGTCTATCTTAGGGAAGGTGACATTGGCGATGATCCGCCATTTGTTGCCCCCGATATCGAAGCACATCTTTTCCCCTACCAGATGATCGGTCGCCGGAAAGGTCTGCTTCACGTCAACAAAAGTGTGCCAGGTGCTGCACTCCACGGTGTCTGCCCACGTAAGCATCGGTACCTTCGCGGCGGCGTTGCGCGGCTGATCGTAATATTCCCGAAGGGTCTTCCTAGTCAGCAGACGCATCGCCATCGCCCATAATGGCGTACCTCCCGATGGTTTGCAAGATGCAAACCAGGTTGGTATTTATAGGGGGAGGCCTTCCCGCTCCGTTCCTGATCAACCCTTGGCAACCGTGAACACCGCCATCGCGCGGAACGTGCGCGACCGTGAATTGCTCTGATTTGACATCCTGATCGATCGGCGTCCTGTCGACAGGCGTAGCCCGCTGGCGCGGAGGACCGGATCACACTTCGACGGCATGTTCCAGGCCTTCGATCTCGGCTTCCATTCTGGGCAGGAGGATGTCCAGCGTGCCGGTGACCGCGTCGAGTTTTGGCCGCAAATTGATGGTCCATGTCCGAACCGGAACGTCCCACTCGCGTAACGCCTGAACGTTGCGGTTGTAATCGTTCACTCTGTGTATCAACACATAAACCTGGGCGGCGATATTGGCGCCAAAGACGTCGATCCGCTCGATCGTGCTCATGAAAATGTCGGGCAGCGGGATCGTGAGTTCCTCGGCGTGCGGTGGCGTTTCCTCCACCCTGGCACGGCCGATCGTCTGTAGCAGACCGTTGCGGATCCGTGCCGTGGTGTTCAGGTCGCGCAGCACCGGAGCGATGGCGGCCGCCAGTACCTGACGGCGCAAGACCCGGGCGGCCTCGGCCCGCCGGTGCTCGACCCGCTCCTGTCGCAAAGCGATTCCCACGGCGGCACCGGCGGCGGCGAGCGTGCCGATCCCCTGCACCCAATCAACCAATTTCTGATCGAGAATCCACGCTGCGATTGACATTCTCGCGGTCTACCCCTCTGGCCCCCCCTTGGCCGAGACGTGGCAGAACATGACTGTCCGGGCAATGGCCGCGCCCGGGAGGCATCTGGCGTGGCCCAGCCTTGCCGGACCGATCCAAGCTGGCCTAGCGTCTCAGCCATTGCATTCCGACCCGTGCGACAGAATCTCTGATCGGAGCATGCCCATCACATCCGACGATCTGTTTGGCCCCGATGACCCCGGGGACATGAAACTGGAGACGAAACCGCGCGGCGATCGTCCGCTCGCGGACCGTTTGCGTCCGCGGTCGCTGGATGAAGTCGTCGGCCAGGATCACCTTCTGGGGCCGGAGGGCGTGCTGACGCGGATGCTCGCGCGAGGATCGTTGGCCTCGTTGATCCTGTGGGGCCCGCCCGGGGTCGGCAAAACCACCATCGCACGATTGCTGGCGGCGCGGGCGAGATTACATTTTGTCCAGCTTTCAGCAGTGTTTTCCGGGGTCGCCGACCTCAAGAAAGCGTTCGAGGAAGCGGCCCGCCGGCGCCGGGTCGGCGAAGGAACGTTGCTGTTCGTGGATGAAATACATCGGTTCAACAGAGCCCAGCAGGACGGGTTCTTGCCGGTGGTGGAGGAGGGCACGGTGACGTTGATCGGCGCCACCACTGAAAATCCCTCCTTCGCGCTGAACGGGGCGTTGTTGTCGCGCTGTCAGGTGCTCGTGCTGCGGCGGCTGGACGACGCCGCGCTGGATCTGTTGCTGTCCCGTGCCGAGACGGAGCTGCATCGGTCCATGCCATTAACGCCGGAGGCACG
>JBEKGV010000646.1:0-3610 GCA_050012615.1 Acetobacteraceae bacterium
TCGCCGGATCTCGAGCGGGAATTGCTACGAGGTCATTCGTGAATGTGGCCGGCCAGGGTTGATCAGAGTGGTCTGGTCAGGCGGCATGCGAGGGCGACCGGAGAGTGTCGGTTGCTTCAGGGCGCCCGGCGGCCCAGGTTATATCTGCCCATGATTCATCGCGACCAATTCTGGCGTTGCATGGCCACCATCCTCACGCACCAGCCGAGCGGCGAACGGCTTCAGTTCGTCCTCGGAAAGCGTTTCCTTCGCCAGCAGTTCCTGGGCTGACTCAAGCAACAACGGCCTATTGGTGTTCAGAATTCTCTGCGCACGGGTAAACGCGTCATCGATCAGCAGCCGCACCGCGACATCGATCGCTTCCGCCGTGGCTTCGCCGTAATGACGAGGTTGCCAATCCTCACTGGCCGGTCCGTGCAGAAATGACGAGCGCTCCGTTTCGTACGCGACAAGGCCCAGTTTTGGATCCATACCGAAACGGGTGACCATGCTGCGTGCGATGTCGGTCGCTTTCGTCAGGTCATCGGTCGCGCCGGTGGACACATCCGGGAACACCAGTGTTTCGGCCGCCCGGCCACCCAGGAGCAATGTCATACGATTGAACAGTTCTCGGCGATCCATCAGGAAACGGTCCTCGATCGGACGCTGCATGGTGTAACCCAAAGCAGCGATGCCGCGCGGAATGATCGAGACCTTTTGCACGGGGTCGAGGCCCGGCAGCGACAAAGCGATCAGCGCATGGCCCATTTCGTGATGCGCGACGACCTCTCGCTCATGCGGATTCAACAGGCGATTGCGCTTCTCCAATCCGGCGGTGATGCGCTCGATCGCCTGGGTGAAATCAGCAAGCGTCACCGCGTCGGCGGCGCGCCGTGTCGCCAATAGGGCGGCCTCATTCACCAAATTCGCGAGGTCCGCGCCGGTGAAGCCGGGCGTCATCGCCGCGACCGCTTCGAACGAAGTGCCGGGGGCCAGTTTTACTTTGACGCCATGGATACGAAGAATGTCGACGCGCCCCTTCTTGTCGGGACGATCGACCAGGACCTGGCGATCGAACCGCCCGGCACGCAGCAGCGCGGGATCGAGGACCTCCGGCCGGTTGGTGGCGGCCAGCAGCACGATCCCGGATTTCGTATCGAAGCCGTCAAGTTCGCTGAGCAGCTGATTGAGGGTCTGCTCCTTTTCGTCATGCCCGCCCATACCTGGAATGGAGGCGCCGCGGGCTCGGCCAAGCGCGTCCAGTTCATCGATGAAGATGATCGCCGGGGCCTGTTTCCGCGCCTGCTCGAACAGATCGCGCACACGAGCGGCGCCAACGCCCACGAACATTTCAACGAATTCCGACCCGGAGATGGAGAAAAACGCGACCCCCGCCTCCCCGGCCACGGCGCGAGCCAGAAGCGTCTTGCCTGTTCCGGGCGGACCCACGAGCAAGATCCCCTTCGGCATGTGCGCGCCGAGTTGGCTGTAGCGCTCCGGGTCGCGCAGGAAGGCGACGACTTCTTTCAATTCGTCCTTCGCCTCGTCCACGCCGGCGACATCGGCGAACGTGACCTTGATGTCCGTTTCGACATAGACCTTGGCGCGGCTTTTGCCGATCGCCATCAGGCCGCCGACGCCGCCTTGTCCAGCCATCATTGGCCGGATCAGGAACATCCACAGCAGGAAGAAGCCGATCGCCGGCATGAACCAGCTGAGCACGTTCTCAAGCCAGCCCGGCCCCGGCTCGCCCGAGAAGGTGACGCCGGCCTGGGTCAATTCCGGCACCAGCGACGTATCGACGCGCGTCGTGGTAAAATTCGGGACTTTCGCGCTCGAAGGGTCCTTGTATTTCCCCGTGATGGTCGTCGGGCCAACGACGATGTCGGTCAGCTTTTTGTCTTGCAGCAGCGATTGAAATTCGCTGTACGGAATGACATTGACCGATGCCGCCCGGAGCAGCAGATCCTGGATGGCCAGAATCGCGATGAACGCCGCGATCACATACCAAAAGTTGATGTGGTGCTCTCGCTTGATGTCCATCATCCACTCCTTTGGGACGCAGCGCCCAGTGTCATGACGATATTGCCAAAATTGTCCACCCTGGCCCGCGCACCGCGTGGGACGAGGCAGGTGGCATCATATTCCTGGATGATGAACGGCCCGTGCCGAAACGCCGCTCCCAGGCCGACGCGATCGACCACCGGTGTTTCGAACCAACCATCTTCAGGAAACCAGGCGCGGCGCATTGAGGGCACATCGGCCGCGAGCGGCGGGATCCGTTCCGGCAGTCTCGGACGCTCCGGCAAACCGCGCGCCATGCTGGACAGGCCGATCAGTTCGACCGGCTCCTCGGGCGGTGCGCGGAACCCGTAGGTTCGCTCGTGCTGCTCCCCGAACAGAGCCGCGATCATCGACGGGGTAACATCGCCATCCGGCAGCGGCACTTCAATCTCGCTCGACTGTCCCAAGTACCTTGCCTGGGCCGCGCGGCGAAACGACTGACGGCCGGGTGCGAACCCGTCAAATGTCAGCCGTTCCACGCCAGCCTGGCGCAGCGAGGCAAGAACCGACCCGATACGGGCCGGATCGGCGGCATCCAGGCGAACACGCAGGCTCTGGGTGGCGTGATGCTCGGTATCCGCGACGAGCAGGCCAAAGGCGCTGAACACCCCCGGCAACGGCGGCACGATCACCCGTTCGATGCCGAGCTCCAGAGCGATACCGGCGGCGAACAGCGGTCCGTTTCCACCGAACGCCAGCAACGCGAATTTGCGCGGATCGCGGCCGCGCTCGACCGACACCGCGCGGATCGCCCGCATCATGGTGGCCGAAGCCAGCCGCAACATGCCGAACGCCGCCTGTTCCACCGAGCAGCCGAGCGGACCTGCCAGATCGCGGGCGATGGCGGACGCCGCGGCATCCCGGTCCAGCTTCAGAGTGCCTCCGACAAGGCCGCCGGGATCGAGATAACCGAGCACCAGATTGCAGTCGGTGATGGTTGGCGAGACCCCACCGCGACCGTAACAAACCGGCCCCGGATCGGCGCCGGCGCTCTTTGGTCCGACCTTGGGCGCGCCGCCTTCATCCAGACGGCAAATCGATCCGCCGCCGGCACCGACCTCGGCGAGATCGATGGCGGGCAGCTTGAGCATATAGCCCGCGCCGACCAGCAGCCTGGACCCCGCCATGACGCCGCCGCCAACTTCGATTGCTTCGGTTCGGATGACCTCGCCGTGTTCGACGAGACCGGCCTTCGCGGTGGTGCCTCCCATGTCGAAAGTGATGATGCCGGCTTCGTTCAGCCGCCGAGCCAGAGCCGCGCCACCGACCACTCCGGCGGCGGGACCGCTCTCGATGATATGCGCCGGGGCAGCGGCGGCGAATGTGGCCGAAGCCAGGCCGCCATTCGACTGCATCAGTTGCAAGGGCGCATCGATGCCGAGCGCGCGCAGCCGGGCGTCGAGAGCGGTGATATAAGCTCGGATGACCGGTTGCACGTAAGCGTTGATGACGGTGGTGCTGGTGCGCGGATATTCCTTGATCTCCGGCAGAATTTCGCTGCTGACCGAGACGGCGACATCTGGCAGCGCCGCGCGAACGGCTTCCGCCACTTCCCGTTCATGCGACG
>JBEKGV010000647.1:0-3606 GCA_050012615.1 Acetobacteraceae bacterium
TTTCGTGGAGCCAACGTCGGTCAACACAGCACCCGGCGCCAAAGCCGGTCCGATCGCTTCGGCCAAGGCCGCGAACGTACCCACCGGGGCGCACAGCATCACGCAATCCGCGCCCTCGACCGCTCTGGCGGGGTCAGCCTCGACACGGTCGGCGAAGCCGAGTTCAACCACGCGATCCAATGTCCTTCGCGTGCGTGCATTGACGATGACTTCCGCAGCCAGGTCGCCGCGCTCCTTCGCGATCCGCGCGACCGAGGATCCGATCAGCCCAACCCCCAACAATGCCAGGCGCCGGAAAATCGGTTCAGCCACTGGCTGGCTTCCCACCGGCTTGCTTCATGAACTCTGCCAAACCCTCGATCACCATGCCGCATTCCTCGGCGGTGCCGACGGTTATACGAAGGCAGTGCGGCAGCCCATAGGAACCGACCCGCCGCACGATCAGTCCGCGCTGGCGCAGGAACATGTCCGCCGCGTTGGCCTGTTCGACAGTTACGAAATCGGCGAGCACGAAGTTGCCCTCGCCGGGGTAGACCTTGATGCCAGCCGCCTCGATCCCGGCGGCGAGTTTCGGACGCCAGATCGTGTTGTGCTCGCGGCCCTTTTCGACCCACCCTTGCTCCTGCAACGCCGCGATGCCCGCGGCCTGCGCGGCCACCGAAACATTGAACGCGCCGCGAATGCGGTTCAGCACGTCGATCACCGCCGGCGGACCGTAGCACCAGCCGAGCCTGATGCCGCCAAGCCCAAATACCTTCGAAAACGTTCGCGTCATCACCGTATTGTCATTCGCATCCACCAGCCCATCCCCCGGGCTGTAATCATCGCGCGTGACGTATTCGGCATAAGCGGAGTCGATGACGAGCAGCACCTCGGGCGGCAGCGCGTCGCGAAAACGTCTCATTTCCGACGTGGTGATCATGGCCCCGGTCGGATTGTTCGGGTTCGCGAGGAACACCGCCTTGGTCGACGGCGACACCGCCGCCAGCATCCGGTCCAGGTCCGGTTGCAAATTTCGTTCCGGCACTTTGATGACCCGGCTGCCGGCATACACGCCGGCAATGTAATAAATGGTGAAGCCGTGCTCCGACATGATGATGTCACGGCCCGGCCCGCCGTAAGCGAGGCAAAGCTGATACAGCAGATCGTCCGATCCAGTGCCGCATACGATCCGCGCCGGATCCAGGCCCCAACGCTTGCCGATCGCCGCCCGCAACAAATCGGCACCGCCATCAGGATAGCGATACGTTTCGGCCGCGACCTCCCGCAACGCTTTCTGAGCCAGCGGGGGAACGCCGAACGCGCCCTCGTTGGACGAGAGCTTGTAGGAGCGGTTGACCCCGGGGACGGACGCCTCGCCGCCCACATAGGGGCTGATCGTCAGGATCTCGGGGCGTGGCGCCGGCGTTGTCATGCCCCATCTCCTGTCACCGGGTCTCCCGCCACTGGAACCGCGTAGCCGCCAAGCACGGTCGCACCTGGCGGCAACCGCGGATCACTCTCCGCGACCATGGTCTCGACCTCGAAAACCTCCCCGTGCGTGGCGACCACCTTCAGGCCGGCACCGGTCAGCAGCACGCCATCCGGTGTCCTGATGAAGGACCGGTCGCCGCCGCTGGCATCCGGTGCGCTCGTCCCGACCACCAACGCGTCCGCGATCGGGACGTGCAGCGGCCGCTCCGCCCAAAACGGCAAGCGGGCGAGGATGAACAGGCGTGGCTCCGCCCGCGTCAGCGCCGGCCACCACGCGCCCTGTCCGGACGGAAACGGCAGCACGCCGATCGAGACGGATCCCGCGCGAACGGCGTCCAGCACGGCCCGAGCCGACGGATACTCGATCACCGGGGTCAGGAACCCGAAATGCTCGCGCGCGATCGCGGCCGTTTGCGTGGCCGCGATGGTGACCCGCGTCTGCATGGCGGTCGTCCCCGCCAGCATTTCACGCCACATGCGCACCACGGTCCGGGCCGGCAGCTTCCCGGTATGGCGAGCCAGCAAGCGGCGCAGGATCTCCGCCTCGCGGCCGGGACGGAACACGGCGGCCTTGCCCGAACGCGCAACGTTCTCGATCACCAGCGCCCGTTCCATCAGCAGATCGTGGATTTTGTCGTCGAGTTCATCGAGGCGGCCACGCAACACGGCAAGGTCGGGCCGCCAGCCATCTTCCGATGGAGGCGCCTCGGCGGTCGGGGAAGCGAGAGGTGTCGTGTCTGGCATGGGTCGCGGCCTTGGAAGCCGCCCCGTCTAGCGCAAGCCGGCCGGTAAGCAAACCCACAGCAGGTCCGTGCTCTTCAACCGCCGGCGTATCGGAGCGATACTGTGGCGGAAACCATAAGGAATGACCGCCATGTCCACACCACTCCCGGTCTGCAAGCCCGAAGACGTCGGCCTGTCCTCCGCCGCGTTGGGACGGCTGGCGGCCGCGATCCAGGACCGGGTCACGAGCGGCCATCTGCCCGGTGCCGTGGCGCTGGTCTCCCGGCACGGCAAGGTTGGTTGGTTCGAGGCGTTCGGCAAGCAGGTTCCCGCCAGCGGCGCGCCGATGAGCAAGGACGCGATCTTCCGCATCTACTCCATGACCAAGGCGCTCGTTTCGGTCGCGGTCATGATGCTGTGGGAGGAAGGCCGGCTGCTGCTGAACGATCCAATCGAGAAATATTTGCCCGCTTTTGCGTCGCCCAAGGTCGGGGTGGTCGAGGGCGGGACGCTGCGGACGGTGGCGGCCAACCGGTCGATCACGGTGCAGGACCTGCTGCGCCATACCTCCGGCCTGACCTATGAGTTTCGCGGCGCCACGCCGGTGCACAAAGCCTATACCGAGGCCAGGGTCGCGCGGCTGAGACAAACCAACGAGGAGCATGTGGCGACGCTCGGCACCCTGCCGCTGCTGCATCAGCCCGGGACGCAATGGGAATACAGCCGCTCGACCGATGTGCTGGGGCGGCTGGTGGAAGTCGTTTCAGGCCGGACCCTCGGCACGTTCCTCACCGAGCGTATCTGCGCTCCACTGGGCATGACCGACGCCGGCTTCTCGGTCGCTGACAAGCATCACGGGCGCATCGCCGAGCCGTTCGCCAAAGATCCTGACACCAACACGGACGTGTCTTTGCTCGATGTGAAACGAACCGCGATCTTCGAGTCAGGTGGCGGCGGAATGGTCGCCACGACGATGGACTACGCCCGGTTCTGCGCGATGCTGCTGAACAATGGACGGTTGGATGGGGTGCAGTACCTCGGCCGCAAAACGATCGAATTCATGACATCCGACCACCTTGGCTCGATCCCCGGCAACCCGGAGATGCTGCCGCCCGGTCACGGCTTCGGCCTGGGTTTCGCGGTCCGCACCAGCACGGGCGTGGCGCCGTTCCCGGGCACGATCGGCAATTATTACTGGAGCGGCGCGGCAGGCACCTCATTCTGGGTCGATCCGGCCGAGCGGTTGTTCGCCGTGCTGATGATCCAGGCGCCGGTGCAGCGCGAACACGACCGGCTGCTGTTCCGTGACCTGGTCTATGCCGCGATCGCCGACTGAGGAGGACGCCATGCTGTTCAAATGTCTGCCCGAGGGGGCGCCAATCCCCGGCCGTTTTCCGGGTCCCGCGCATG
>JBEKGV010000648.1:0-3605 GCA_050012615.1 Acetobacteraceae bacterium
GCAAGAACATTGTCGTCGTTCGAAGCCTCGATGGATCGCGCCGTGGCGACGACCTTGTAATGCCGGGCGCGATAAGCCTTGACCAGCGCGGCACCGATTCCTTGCGACGCACCGGTGATGACCGCGACCTTTTGTCCATGTGCCATTTCGATGCTCCGGTTATTCGGGAACCGCTCGTTAGGCCGGCTGCTTCGTTGTCGCGTCACCGTTACGCTGACCGTTTTATTACAGGGACAGTCCTGTACTCGCCATTCAGTTCATCGAGCCAGGCACGGTGAACGTTACTGTTTGTGCGGCGAGGACGTGATGCACGGGGTTGGCCAACTCAACAAGCACCTTGTGTTGGCCAGGCGGCAGCCCGACCAGGACGATGGTATCGGTGCCACTAAAGTCCCCCCAATGCCACGGCAGGTCATCGACGGTCACGTGCAGATGCCCGACCCGCGGAGAGAGTTTGACGGCGTCCGCCCCGAGCACCGGTACGACGCGAAAGTTCTCGACCCGATACGGAATGAGGGCGGCGCCCCGGGCCAGCGGGCCCGGAAGGGGAGAGTCCACGATCAGCGTGGCCGCGGGTTCGTTTTCGATCGGGATGAACTGTGACGGGCCGCTGACCTCCTTCACGCTCTGAGCGAAGCCGCTGGTGGCGAGCACGGTGCCAACCGCGGCAGCGGCAAGCATCCTGATGAGTATGTTCATCGCATATTCTCCTTTGAATCGCCGGTGTGATCTCAGTTCGCCGGCGCGGGCACGGTGAAGGTCACCGTCTGACCGGTGAAAGGTTGGTGCTCCGCATTGACCAACTCGATCAGTACTTTGTGCGGGCCAGGAGGCAACCCGACCAGGTCGATCGTGTTGTTGTCACTCGCGTCCGCCCAATGCCAGGGAAGGTCGTCGACGGTTATGTGCAAATGTCCGACCCGAGGGGATACGTTAACGGCGCCCGCACCGAACACCGGTACGATGTGCACGTTCTCGACTCTGTACTGGACCTGGAAGATGCCACGTGCGAGCTGGTCGGGAAGCGGAGGATCCACGATCAGTCTGGGAGCGGGCTCATTTTCGATGGCGACGTACGGTGAGAGGCCGCGGACCTCTCTCGCGCTCTGGGCGAAGGCGCCGGTGGCGAGCACGGTGCCAGCCGCGACCGCGGCAAGCGTCCTGATCAGCGAGGAAAGATAATCGTTCCGGGAGGCAACGAACAAAGCCGCGTGCCGATCGGTCAATTCATTCGTCGTCTGGTACAAGCGATCCAACATGATAATCCTCATCCCGAGATCGACGTTGGGAATTAAGGAAATGCCATGCATGGATCGCGATGTATTTCGCGACATACCGGAATTTCTAAAAAAGCACGCGGGATCACTGGTGCTTCCTCGCAGGACATCGCACAACGCGGTCGCGAAGCGTTGACGTGGTCGCTTGTCAGATGGGGACGTGCGGGTTGCCCAGGCGACGGACGCCGGCGGCGTCGGCGACGAAGACTGAATCGGCGCGACCGATGAAGAGGCCGCTTTCAACAACACCGACGATCCGCCCAATGCGCTCCTCCAGCCCCGCCGGGTCGGAAATCGAATCGAACCCGCAATCAAGTATCCGGTTGCCGCCGTCAGTGATGAAGGGTTGGCCATCCGGCGAAAGCCGCGGCCGCACCGTCGCCCCCAGCGCCTCGAGCGCCGCCCAGGTTGGCTCTAACCCGAATTCCACGACCTCAACGGGGACCGGCACGCGCGAGCCCAGCCGATCCACGAGTTTCACGCCATCAACGACGATGGCGAGGTGCCGGCTTGCGGCAGCGACGATCTTCTCCCGCAGCAACGCGCCGCCCAGACCCTTGATCAGATTGAGCGTGCCGCGCTCCACCTCGTCCGCGCCGTCGATCGTGAGATCGATTTGCCGATGCACCGCGAAAGAGGTGAGGGGAATGCCCAGGGCGGTCGCCCGTGCGGCCGATCGTTCCGAGGTTGGAATCCCCAGGAAGCGCAGTCCCTGACGATGGCGTCTGGCGAGCGCCTCGATGGCGAAGGTGGCCGTGGAGCCGGTGCCAACTCCGACGACCATGCCGTCCTCGACGAGCTTGACCGCCGCTTCCGCCGCCGCGCGCTTGTGCGCGTCCCGCTCGGTCTCGGGGGAAGGCGTCACGGCGCTCATGCGGCTGCCATGGCGGCGCTTCGGCGGATGGAAGCGATGGCGGCCTTGTAGTCCTTAGTACCGAATATCGCTGAACCAGCAACGATAGCGGTGGCACCCGCCGCGGCCGCCATACCCACTGTCGCTGTGTTCTCCCCTCCGTCGACTTCGATGACCGGTTCGAGTCCGCGTTCCGCGCACATCGCGCGGATGCGCCGGATCTTCGGCACCATCGCGGGCAGGAAGGTTTGTCCGCCGAAGCCGGGATCGACCGTCATGACCAGGATGATGTCGCACAAATGCAGGACATATTCGATCAGTTCCGGCGGGCTCGCGGGATCGAGCACCACGCCCGCCTTTTTGCCGAGCTCGCGGATCCGGGTCAGTACGCGATGCAGGTGAATCGTTGAGCCGGGCTCGGCCTGGACCAGCAGATGATCCGCGCCCGCCTGTGCGAATGTCGCGAGATAGCGTTCCGGCTCGACGATCATCAGATGCACGTTGAGCGGCTTTGATGTCGAGCGGCGAATGGCCTCAAGCACCACCGGCCCAATGGTGATGTTGGGCACGAAGCGGCCGTCCATCACATCCACGTGGATCCAGTCGGCGCCTGCCGCGTCGACCGCGCGAACCTCTTCGCCCAACCGCGCGAAGTCCGCTGACAGAACGGACGGCGCGATCAGGATCGGTCGTTCCGGCGGCTCGGTGCGGGGATTGGCGTCATGTGGCATCGGTGGAGAACCGGAAGATCGTGGTCGAGCGAAAGTGCTCGCCCGGCCGCAGCACGGCGGACGGAAAGCCGGGTTGATTGGGCGCGTCGGGAAACCGTTGGGTCTCAAAGCAGCACCCGTCACTCTGGCGATAGGCTCGGCCCGTGGGACCAACCAACGCGCCGTCCAGACTGTTGCCAGTGTAGAACTGGAGCCCAGGAGCGTCGGTCAGCACATCGAGGATACGGCCTGATCGAGGCTCGAATGCGCGCGCCGCATGCCGGGGAGCGTTGCCGGCCGGTGTCCGGAGCACCCAGTTGTGATCATAGCCACGGGCGATCAGCAACTGCTCGTCCGCCATCCGGAGGCGCTCGCCGATGGTAGTGGGCTGCCTTAGGTCGAAGGGCGTTTCGCCGACGGACCGAATCTCACCGGTAGGAATCTGGGTCGCGTCAATGGGCGTGAAGTGATCGGCGGCGATCGAAACGATGTGGTTCAGCACGTCGCCGGAACCTTCGCCGGCAAGATTGAAATAGCTGTGGTTGGTCAGATTGACGATGGTCGGCTTATCGGTCGTCGCGGAATAGTCGATGCGCAGGTCATTGGCCGCGCCGAGGCGGTAGGTCACTTCCACCGAGAGATTGCCGGGAAATCCCTCCTCGCCATCGGGGCTCAGGTAGCGCAGGACCAGCGCCACGCCGTCATGGCTTTCGGTCTGCCAGACGACCTTGTCAAAGCCGTGACGTCCGCCGTGCAGCGTGTTTG
>JBEKGV010000649.1:0-3600 GCA_050012615.1 Acetobacteraceae bacterium
GCTCACCGCCTGGTATTGCCCGTCCCATGTCGCACCCTGCACCGCCGAGGCCACGCGGACCCGGACGCATGCGCGGGATGGGCTCGGGTTTTCATCCGGTGTTTATCCAACGATGGATCCGCTCGACTGAATGAAACGGGTGATTTTCTCCGCCGACGATTTCGGCCTCACCGAGGGTGTGAATGAGGCCGTGGAGCGGGCCCACCGCGACGGCATCCTGGATCAGGCAAGCCTGATGGTCGCCGGACCGGCCGTCGAAGACGCGGTGCGGCGGGCGCGGGCGTTGCCGTCGTTGCGCGTCGGCCTGCATCTGGTGGTGATCGAGGGGCCCGCGGTGTCGCCGCCGGCGGACATACCGGACCTCGTTGACGGCTCCGGGCTGTTTCCTTCGGATCAGGGGCGGCTCGGGTTGCGCTATTTTTTCCGGCGCGAGGCGCGGCGGCAATTGGCGCGTGAGATCCGCGCGCAGTTTTCAGCGTTCGCGGCGACCGGCCTGACGCTCGACCATGCCAACGCGCACAAGCACATGCACCTTCACCCGACGGTCGGGCGGTTGATAATCGAGATCGGCCGCGAATTCGGTCTGCGCAAGATACGAATCCCGGCCGAACCGCCCGCGACATTGGCCCGCGTTGGGACGCGAGCCGGCCTGGGTGATCGCGCGCTTTACGCCTGGACCCGGCTGCTGCGGCACCAGGCGCGCGCGGGAGGCATGGCCACGAACGATCACTGCTTCGGCCTCGCCTGGAGCGGCCATATGACGCATGAGCGCGTGCGCCGCCTGCTGGATCATTTGCCCGACGGGTTGTCCGAGATCTATTTCCATCCGGCGACGGAACGAGATGCGGCGCTGACGCGGCTCATGCCGGATTACGAACATGAGGCCGAGTTATTGACTTTGTTGGACCGCGGATTGCTGGATCAGCTCCGCGCAGCCTGATCCAACAGCCAATCCGTTACCATCGCGGCATAATCGACCGGCTTCACCACGCCGTAAGGCTCGAGCCAGGTGGCGGCACCGCTCAACGCATCGAGCATCGCACGGCTGAGGGCGCGTGCGGCCTCCGGTTTGCCGGCGAGGTGTGGGGCGTGCCCGGTCAACCGGTTTTCCACCATCTCCCGCAGCGATTCATGGCGGACAATGAACGAATTCCCATCGGTTGGGCCGGCGAGACCCGCATACTCCACCATCAGACGGTGAAAATCCTGCTCGGCGAGGCCAACCAGCAAGTACTCGCGGGCGAAGGCATGGAGTTCGGTGGCCGGACCTTCATCCTCGGTCTCGTCCATCGCGAGAGTGGTGCGCGCGCGCAATGTTTCGACGTGACGCAGGACGATGTCGGTGATCAGTTCCTCGCGTTTCTTGTAATAGTAACAAAGCGTCGGAAGCAGACAGTTCAGGTGCTTGGCGAGCGACAGCATGCTGAAGTGCCACAGCCCGTGCTCCGCGATATAGCGAGCGGCGATTTCCCGGATTTCGCGGGACCGCTCCACCGTCGAGGGACGCGGGCGATAGCCGTTGCGCAATTCGCCGCTGAGCCGCACCGGCGCGGCCTCGGTGTCAGCGCCGGGCGGTTGTTCCAAACAGTCGGTCGAAATCGATCTCATGGCATAATTCCCTAAGCAACTCCTCGTGTAACTAGGACTAAAAATCGCGTCAAAGGAATAACAGCTGAGACAGGCCGGATTGCGCCTAAGCAGGCTTGCGCGGTTATCGCCACGGGCCAGATGATCGGGGTTTCGGGGGCGCGAACTCGCGTAGGTTTTAATCTGAGCGCGAACCTCGAGAGGTTTGCTTGGCGCGGAGCGTGGGGTAAGCTACCGGCCAGTAGGAGGACCCGTCCATGGATCTGCACTTCACCCCCGAAGAGATCGCGTTCCGCCAGGAGGTGCGCGCGTTCATCCGCGAGAACCTGCCCGCCGACATCCATGCCAAAATGAAACTCGGCCATGGCCCGGCCAAGGAAGACACCGTGCGCTGGCAGCGCATTCTGAACGCCAAGGGATGGGCTGGGTTATCCTGGCCGAAGGAGTGGGGCGGCCCAGGGTGGACCGCCATCCAAAAGATGATTTTCCTGGAAGAAAACCAGATGACGCCGGCGCCGGAGCTGTCCTCGTTCAACATCACGATGATCGGACCGGTGTTGTTGCAATTTGGCACCGAGGAGCAGAAGAAGCGCTTCCTGCCTCGGGCCGCGAACCTGGACGATTGGTGGTGTCAGGGCTTCTCCGAGCCCGGCGCGGGCTCCGATCTGGCGTCGCTGAAGACGGCGGCGAAGCTGGATGGCGATCATTACGTCGTGAACGGGCAGAAAATCTGGACCTCCACGGCCCACCATGCCGACTGGTGTTTCCTGCTCGTGCGCACCAATCCGAACGCGCGCAAACGGCAAGAGGGTATTTCGTTCCTGCTGGTCGACATGAAGACGCCGGGCATCACGGTGCGGCCGATCGTTTCGATCGACGGCAGCCATCATCTGAACGAGGTGTTCTTCGACGACGTGAAGGTTCCGGTCGGTCTGCGGGTACACGAAGAGAACAAAGGCTGGGACGTCGCCAAATATCTTCTCGGCAACGAACGCACCGGCATCGCTCGGTTGGGCAAGTCGCGGGAGCGGGTCAATGCCTCGATCGACCTCGCGCGCAAGGTCAACATGAACGGGCAACCGCTGATCACGGATCCAGCATTCCGCCAGCGGGTCGCACAGTTGCAGGTCGACATGAAGGCGCTGGAGATCACTCAGTACCGGGTCGTTTCGGCTTACGACAAAGCGAAGGGCGCGGGCCGGCCGGATCCGTTGTCGTCGGTATTGAAGGTCAAAGGCACGGAATTGCTGCAGGCCACGACAGAACTCGCGGTGGATGTCGCGGGTCCGATGGCAACCCCGATCTGGGCTGCCGAACTGGCGGCGATGAACGAGCCCGATGAGCTGATGGAGGCCGGGAGCGCCTCGACGGGAAGCTATCTGTTCCTGCGCGCTGCCTCCATCTATGGCGGCACGAACGAAATTCAGAAGAATATCCTGACCAAAGCGGTACTGGGGCTGTAATGGATTTTGATCCGTCCGACGACCAGAGGTTGCTGGTCGAAAGTGTCTCGCGCCTGCTGGCCGACAACTACAGTTTCGCGCAGCGCAAGACGTATCTGACGAAGCCGGAAGGCTTTTCCCCGGATATGTGGGGAAAGTTCGCCGAGCTCGGGTTGCTCGGATTGCCGTTCCCGGAGGAATACGGCGGCTTCGGCGGCGGCGCGCAGGAAGTCATGCTGGTGATGCAGGCGTTCGGCCGCGTGCTGGTGCTTGAACCGTTCTTGTCGACAGTGGTACTGGGCGGCACCGCGATCCAGGCGGCCGGAAATAAGGAGCAGAAGATGGTGCTGCTGCCGGCGATCGCCGATGGCAGTCTGAAACTGGCCTTCGCGCACGGCGAGCGGCAGGCGCGCTACGACCTGACCGATGTCGTGACCACCGCGAAACAGAACGGCACCGGTTGGATTCTGGACGGCTCGAAGACCGTGGTGTCGCATGGCGAGGCAGCCGACAAACTGATCGTCAGCGCGCGCACCGGCGGCGAACGATACCACGAAGACGGCATCACGCT
>JBEKGV010000650.1:0-3596 GCA_050012615.1 Acetobacteraceae bacterium
AGGCCGCGATGCAGGTGCTGCCGGGCGTCCTCGCGGTGGGTGAACAGGCGGGCAGTTCGGGCCGCGACATGCTGATGGCGCTGCTGCTCGGCTACGATGTCGCGGCACGGCTCGCCGGAGGGTTCACGCCGCACCCGTTGGCGCATCAGAACGGCCAGGTTTCGCTGATCGCGGCGGCGGCGGCGGGTGCACGGCTGCGCGGCCTGGATGCGCGCGGGATCAGCCGCGCCATGCGCATCGCGACGACGCTCGTGCTGACGCCGAGCTACACCAACGCCGTGGCCGGCGCGACCGCCCTGAACGTCGCCGGCGGCATGAGCGGGTTCGCCGCGACTCTGGCACCGGAACTGGCCCTCGCCGGCTTCGAAGCGCAGGAGAATGCGATCGAGCAGGCACTCGGCCAACTGGTCGGCAGAGGATTCACCCCGGACAAATTGCTGGATGAACTCGGCGCGACCTGGCACATCACGCGAAACTATTTTCGGCTCTATGCATGCTGCAACCCAATCCATCCGGCGCTCGATTGCCTGGGCCTGGCACTGGCCGGGTTGCGGCCCAAACCTGAGGAGATCGCGCGGATCGACGTTGCGACGTATGGTTTTGCCTCGGTGATGCGCGACCCTGATCCGGCGAATTATTTCGCCTCGAAGTACTCATTGCCACACGCGGCGGCGACGATGGTGGTGCGGGGGCATGCCGGCTTCGCAGCGCTGGACGATACCGCCGTGCATGATCCGGTCATCGCGGCGCTCCGCCATCGCGTGGCGGTGACCGAAGACCCGGCAATGACCGCCGTGACGCCGCGGCTTCGGCCGGCCAGGGTGACCGTCGAGCTGACCGATGGCCGCCGCGCGACCCATTCGTGCGACAGCCACCGTGGCGATTTCCAGGCTCCGTTCGAGGAGGCGGAGTTGCGCGCGAAGTTCCGCGAGCTCGCCGCCGTGGTGCTGACGCCGGACGGCACCGCGGCGGTCGAACAGGCGATCGATCGCTTCGACGATTGGGCTGATATCGGCGTGCTGACTTCTCTCTGCCGCCGCCACGGCCGTTCGTGACGGCCGAGTTTATCAATCCGGCGGCCGCATCCTGTAGCCGACCCCGATCTCCGTCATGATGTAGATCGGCCGTTCCGGGTGAGGCTCGATTTTGCGCCGCAGGGCCCGGATGTAAATGCGCAGGTATTGCACGTCGGTCGTTCCGGTCCAGACCTCTCGCAGAATGAGCTCGCGGGTCAGCAATTTGCCGGCGTGCTCCACCAGGAACTCCAGCAATCTATATTGGCGTGGCGACAGATGAAGCCGCTCACCGCGCACGGTGGCGATGCGGTAATCGAGGTCGACCATCAGGTCACCCGCTCGATAAATGGGCCGCGCTCGTTGTTGGTCCACTTGCTGCCGTCGCGACGCGTAGTGACGTTGCGCGGTGTGTATGCGGGCGATGAGCTCCGCCATCCCAAATGGTTTGGTCACGTAGTCGTCCGCGCCCAGATCCAGCGCTTCGACCATTTGGCGTTCCTGTCTGCGGTTGGACAATACGATGATCGGGATCGTTGCCCCGCTCGCCCGCCACAGCTTGATGAGTTCGATCCCGTCGATGTCCGGCAGACCGAGATCCAGGATCACCAGGTCGACTTCGTCCCGTTCCACCGCCTCCCGCGCCGCACGCCCGTTCATGACCGTCTGTACAGCAAACCCCTCGCGGGAGAGGCCGAACCGAAGATAGCGCACCATCGCCGGCTCATCTTCCACGATCAAAATTCGTGAAGGATCCGAACCGGTTGTCACGCTGAGTTGTCCCGGAGATGCACACCCATTTAATTTTCTACCCCCGGCAGCTCGTTCTTCGAACGATAGAATTTGCCTGAAATCGTGCAAGCCGCACAATAAGTCACCATACATTGGCTGAATTAAACCTGCTAATAATATCAGGAGATTAAAAAGATATATAAAACTCCGATGCATATATACGCGCATATATTTAATGTCGTTCGTTCCGCGATGGCTTCTTTCTTTACTATCCCGATAGAAGTCTCCGAGCGGAAGGATTGGCCCTTTCGCGCGATCGGAAGCCCGCGTGGCACGGCGCTTGCTGTTTAACGTCGAGCGGCCTGTCGGTTGCGAGGGGGATATCCGTGACGACCGGACGATCGAGTCGTGATCGCTCAAACATAAGGAGAGGATGCGAATGCATCGCCTGTTGAAGACTGCTGTGCTTGCCTCGGGGGTTTGGGGCATGGCAACCATCGGGGCGTTGGCCCAGACGACGCCGGCGCCGACGTTAGCACCCGCCGCCGCGACGCCTGCCTCGGCCGCGCCGACGCCGTGTACCGGAACTCCGGATCCGTATGCGAATTATTCTTGCCTCGACGCGTATCTTGGCGATAACCCGTTCGTGCGGCTGTTTAATTACTACAAGCTCGAATGGGGCCAGTCGGGCCCGCCGACCGATCCAACCGCACCACCATCGCGGGCCCCCGGCTATGGCGAAAACTCGGTTGAATCAACGCCACCGATGCCGTTCACGGAATGGCCGTATGGCGGCGTCACCCCAATTGGTGTGACCCGCACCGGATCGGCTGACAGTCCGCTGATGGCCGCGATCTCCAATACGACCGTAGGCCAGTGGCTGAACAGTGCCGGCATCCAGATTTACGGTTGGGTCGATCCCGGCGGGAATTTCAGTAGCAATACGCTGCGCAAGCCAGGCGGCAACGCGCCAATCAATTACGCGTACATTCCGAATACGCTTCAGCTCGATCAGGCCGTCATCTACTTCGACCGTTTCCCCGACACCGTGCAGAGGGATCACATCGACTGGGGTTTCCGCATCTCCGCGATCTACGGCGAGAACTACCGTTATACGCAGTCTTATGGTCTGGGGAGCTGGCAGTTCAACGGCCACAACCAGGTCGACGGCTTCGACATGCCGATGGTGTATGGGGAACTCTTCATCCCGTTTGTCGCCGATGGCCTCATGATCCGGGTCGGGCGCTATATCTCGTTGCCCGACATCGAGGCCCAGCTCGCGCCGAACAACTACATGTACACGCATTCGTTCACCTACGGTTACGACAACTACACCAACGAGGGCATCCAGCTCACGATGGCGATGAACGCGAATCTCATGTTCCAGTTTGGTGTCTCCGCCGGCACCGAAGCGCAGATCTGGAATTATAACACATATCGACCCAATCTGGCTCAAACGGTGGTACTGCCCAGCGGCGCGACGATCGCGAACCCGCTGTACTCCGGTTCCAAGTTCAAACTCGATCCCGGCCTGCAACCATCGTTCACCGCGTGCGTCCGTATGGAATGGAACGAAGGCAAGGACAATCTCTACCCCTGCGTGGACGCCCTCAACAACGGCCAGTGGGGCTACAACAACCTGCAGTGGTACGGGTTCACGTACTATCATAAATTCAACGAACACTGGCACATCTCGTATGAGTTATACGACATCTTAGTCTATGGTGTGCCGAACATCTCGGGCAGCAACCCGAACCCGGCCGCTGTCGCCACGTTCCAGCAAGGCGGCACGCCGTTCTCACCGCAGTTCCTGGAGTTCAATCCACCGAACGGAGCGAACTGTCATAACGT
>JBEKGV010000651.1:0-4120 GCA_050012615.1 Acetobacteraceae bacterium
GTCAAATCGATACGGCGCCGGACACTCCGGCGCCGGCCCCGCCGGACGCCGACACCGCCGCGTTCAGCAAGCTTCTTGCATCGCACATCCCGCCGCAGGGCGCTGTCGAGGGCGCGAATCCCATCGCGGCCAGTTGCGCGGCGATCGATGCCGTGGGCAATCCGACCGTCAGCACCGGCAACGACGCCGCCGCGGGCACGGCCAGGTCGAGCGAGGCGAGCGCCTGCGTGTTAAGCGACATGACCGCGTTCACCGTGGCCGCCGTCGCGAACGACGGAGGATTGACCGCGGTACCTGGTCCTGGAAGCGACGCGGCCAGGGCCGGCAGGTTGACGCCCATCGACATCGCCATTTGCGCGACCGCGTCGGCCCGCGCGCTGACCATCGCTTCCACCGCGGGCGCGCCAGCCTGCAGCGGATTGACCCCGAGTGACGCACTCAACTGCGCGATCGCGTTGAGCGAAGCCGACAGGGTTGCCATCATCGACACGGTGGCAACTGGAAGTTGCGGCATCGGAATGGCCATGATCGCCTGCAGTTGCGCCGTCAACTGCGCGCTGAAATTGGCCGATAGATCCAAATCCAACTGCGCGGACAATGACGTCATCGGCAGCAACAGCTGCAATTGAGCCAGCATCGGCTGCGACGAAGCCATCTCGGGCTGTGACCCCGCCGATACCAAAACCCCCGTCGACAAAGCCGCTTCTACCTGGGCTGTCGCGTTCAGCGTCGCGGCGAGTTGCGGCCAGGCGCTCGCGCCCAGAGACGCACTCGCACTCGCGTTCGCCATCGCCGACAGCCGCGCCGACAATGTCGCGGCCAACCGGACGAAAGCGTTCGCCTGTGCCGGATTGAGCAGATCGATGCCGAATTGCGCCAGCACCTGCGCGCGCAAATAAGCCGCCGCCGAAATCGTCGCGACTTCACTGGCGCTTAAAGATATCGACGGGAGCTGCAACTGCTGCCAGGCTGGATCGGGCGACCCTGGTCCGGCCGGCAGCCCCGAACCGGCGAGCGAGGCGCCGATAGCCAGAATGGCCTGACTATCGGCGTTGAGGTTAAGCTCCGCCGCGGCGGCGATCGACGGCAGCGCGAGCGCCAGGTCGCTGGCGGTGTTCTGGCAAAAACACACCATGACGCATCCTCCCGCCCGAAGGGAAACGGATCGCACCGCGCGGCGATGTCATCTCGCGATACGCACGCGTCCTGGAGTGGGCACGCGGGTGACGAGCGCCGCCCGCGTGCCAATGTCGTCAATTATCGAATGGACCGCGACAGAGCATCGATCGTCGCGCCCATGGTCTTGCCGACCGCCATGGGCACGAACGGATTGGCGTCGAGTGCCGCGATGGTCGGATCCGTCGCCACGTGCTGCTGGTATTTCTGCAAAAGAGTATGTGCCTGTTGCACGAGTTTCGCTCGTTCCCCGGGGTCCTTTGCTTTGTTGACCGAGTCGAGCGTGTTCGCCAGCCCTTCGTCAAGCGTCTCAAGCACGGTCTCGACCCGATCGCGGAACTTCTTGGTGATCTGGTCCTCCTGTTCATGACCCTTGAACGCCGTGCCGAACTGGTCCTGCAGCTTCCCAAGGTCGGCCTCGACCTTTTGTCGCGTGGCGGTCCAGGCCGTGCGTGCCTTGGCGATCGTGGCAGCCGCCGCGCTCGCGTCAGGCGATGCCGCGGCGGTGGTAGCAGCCGCGGCCCCGTTCGGCGGAGCGGCGGCACCCGGAGCAGGCGCGGTTCGCGGCCCGCCATTCGGCGAGGGCTGCAGGCTGCTATCGCCACCACCGCTCAACGCCTCTCGAAGAACGTCGATGCCCGCCGAAGCTCCCTGCAGGTCGCCTCGCTTCAGGCTGGCCTGAGCGTTGGTGGCGAGCTCGGCCAAAGCGGATTTCTTCGACGGATCGGTCGCGATCACCGCGATCATCTGTTTGACCAGCGCTGTCAGATCCGCGGTCAGACCCGCCGCGTCGGGTCCGGCGGCTGGCTGAGCATTCGCGGCGGGTTGTGCCGAGGGGGCTGCCACCCCTTGCGATTGACCATCCGACCCGGACGGCGCCGCGGGGGTGGCACTCGCTGTCGCCTGCGCCTGCGCCGGTTGAGTGTCACCGCTCTCCTCGGCGCCACCCTGTCCCGCGGCGGCGACCTCGTCGCCCGTTTCCTCTTCCTCACCCTCTTCGCTCTCGACGGCCGTGCCGTCCTCAAGCTGGATCAGGACCTTGTTGAATCCGGTTCCCTTGAGCGCGACAATGAGCTTTCGTGCCATGCCGCCGGTGCCGGCTTTGTTTATCGTAAAGCGGCAAAGCTTCGGGTTGTCCTGGTCGATCTCGACAATGCCGAACCGATGGTTCTTGGTGTCCGGCGCCTTCGATTTGAGGTCCCGGTCGAGACCGGGTCCTTTCTTGATCTTATCGATCAGAATAACTGGTTTGCCGTCGGCCCCGAGTGCGAAGGCACAATGCATTGGCTGACGGCGCGCGATTACCAGTGCTTTCTTCAACTCCGCGCGGTCCAGGCCCGGACCTGCGTCCTTCGCTGCGATGGCCATACCCTGTCTCCCCTTCCTGGAAATCAAAAACCAGCCCGGCCGGCGACCACTTTCACAACTCATTGGTGCTAACACCAACGAGTATGAACTGCCGCCGCCGATCACCGGGTCGCGACGCCTTGTGCCCGCCTTAGCGAAGCTGTGTAACATATCCTGACAAACTGACCAAGACAACGATCGCGATCTCCGCCTCCGCGGGTTATTGTGCACCGGGTCAGAAATGATATCCCGCGATTGAAGGGAAAGCCCGTGAAGTCAGCGACGTCGAGGCAAATCTTCAATCCCGCCATGTGATGGCGCCAGCCGCCCCAACCCGTCACGGGTATGCGACATGGAAGACGTTTTTCACGCGAGGCCGCCCTGGGCGAACCACCCGGCGCAGCGCCCATCAATATCGCCGTTTCTCATCCGTTTCGTTAGTTATCAGACAGGGAGAGCGTTAGTCCGCTGCCCGTCGCGACACCCCTGGTCAGGCAGGCGAAACTGCGGCAGTCTTGCGATATGAGCGGACAACTGACCAGCGCCGTCGCCTCCTGGCCGAGATACGCCCTTCCTCATGGTACTACCCTGAACGGGTACACCATCGAGAGTGTGCTCGGCAGCGGGGGGTTCGGCGTCACCTACCTCGCGCGCGACGATCTTGGGCAGCCGTTCGCGATCAAGGAGTATTTTCCGAGAGAATTCGCGACCCGCCAGGGCCTGATGGTGATGGCGGCGTCGGATGAGCACGCGGCGCTGTTCTCCGATTGCCTTGACCGTTTTCGACGCGAGGCGCAGGCGCTGGTGCGGCTCAGCCGTACCTCGGGCGCCACCAGCGGCATTGTCCGGGTGGTGACCTATTTCACCGGCCACGGCACCGGCTTCCTGGTCATGGAGTACGTCGAGGGTCTCACGCTCGCGGCGATCATTCGCCAGGAACCCAAGGGGCTCGACGCCGGGCGCGTGAGCTCGCTGCTGCGTCAGCTGCTGTCCAGCGTCGCGATCGTGCATCGCTCTGGATTGCTGCATCGAGACATCAAGCCGGCAAATATCATCCTGCGCGANNNTCGCGACGCGGCGAGCGGCCTGACCCGGACCTACACACAAATATATTCGACGGGCTATGCGCCGCTCGAGCAGATGATTGACCTGCGCCAGGGACCATTCTCCGACATCTACGCGATTGGGGCGGTTTGCTATCACGCGATCGGCGGCAAGCCGGTGGCCGCCCTGAAAAGGCACCTCGCGGTGTTGGCCGGACAGGCGGACCCGCAACCGCCGGCGGAGCGAATTGGCCAGGGACGCTACCCGGTTTCACTGCTGCAAGCGATCGACGCCGCGTTGCGGGTTGAGCCGGAGCAACGGCCACAAGACGTGGATGCGTTGTTCGCGATCCTCGATGCTGGCGACGCGTCAATCCGCGGCGCGTCAATCGGGCGCGCGTCAATCCTCGCGGCGCCAATCCGCGACGGGACCGTCAGGATGCCACGTTCGCGGTCACCACTGCCGCGCACTGTATCGCGGCGGCGTCGCAACCTGGCCATCGCGGCGATGGCTTGTGTGCTGTTCCTGGCCGGAGCGGCGTACGTCATTCCCT
>JBEKGV010000652.1:0-3577 GCA_050012615.1 Acetobacteraceae bacterium
ACGGCGTATTTGCTGGAGGTGTTAGAGAAATTCGACAATTCCGTGCCGCTGGCCGCGGCCGCTTACAACGCCGGGCCGAATCGGGTGGCGCAGTGGCTGGTCGATAACGGCGACCCTCGCGTCGGCGACCTGAGCATGATCGACTGGATCGAAATGATCCCGTTCAACGAGACAAGGAATTACGTGCAGCGCGTGTTGGAGAATGTCGTCATCTACCAGGCGCGCCGAACCGGGACGCTGCCCGCGACGATGGCACAATGGAGCCGCTGATCGGGACCGTTACCGCCTGGGACGGACTGCCGATCCGCGTGCGCATCTGGGACAACGGAAACCATCTGCCTCCCATCCTCTGTCTTCCCGGGCTGGTGCGAACCGGCGAGGATTTCGATACGGTTGTGCCATTGTTCGCCGCGGGCCGGCGGGTCGTCGCGCTCGATTATGCCGGACGGGGCGGTTCGGGCCGATCGGCGGATGTCATGCGTTATGGACCGGAGGCTTGCATTCGGGACGTGCTCGACGCGTGCGCCGCACTGAATCTGTGCCATGTCGTCATCGTTGGCACCAGTTTCGGCGGACTGTTGGCGATGGGGCTCGCGGCGATGCGGCCCGCGCTGCTGCGCGGTGTTGTGCTGAACGACGTCGGGCCGGAGATCGGGAAGTCGGGTGCGGAGTTCGTGCGGAAGTTCGTGGCGTTGGACCCGGCTTTGGAGAGTCTCGACGCCTGCGTGACGTTTCTGAAACGACATTTGCCGCCGCTGTCATTGGTCTCCGACGACGATTGGCGGGCGATGGCGAAGCTTACGTACGAGCCCGGCGCGGACGGACGGTTTCATCCGGTGTGGGACACCGCGATCGCTCGGCTGCTGAACGGAAAGACGCCCGATCTGTGGCCGTTGTTCGGTGCGTTGGCGCATGTGCCGGTGCTGCTGGCGCGCGGCGAGGTCAGCACGCTGCTGTCGCTCGAGACGGTCGCGGAGATGCGAGCAAGGCGGCCGGACATGACGGTCGTCACCGTACCGGGCGTTGGACATGCACCGATCCTGACCGAGGACGCGGTGCGGGACGTGCTTCGGGACTTTGTTTCGGATACGGATTCGGTGCACAATTCTCCGCGAACGAATTGAGCGTCCATGCGGCCACTGAAAAACCGTTTGCCGCTACTCGATCGTATCGGGCTCTCTGGCTCATCGGATCGATCGGCGGGAGATGGAGTCGGTTCGTCCAGTTCCAAACAGGTCGCCACGAAGGCTCCGACCGAGGCCCGCGCCTATGACGGATGACTGATCAGGCAAGGGCAATGATGAGCAACGTGGCACACCCGATCAAGAAAATGAATTTCATATACAGCATTCGATCATTCGAAAATGGCTTGCCGCAACGCAAGCAGACTTTCGAGTCAGGATTCCAGGCAGAACCGAAAATGTCGCTGCCGCAATATCTGCATTTTCGATCAATCATCGTCAGATCCGGAGAAGAAGAACGGGTCGAAGCGAGCCGCGCCGTTTCAGGATTGCAATACATCACTGCTCATCATGGTTTGTCTACCGATCTCCGGTCGAAAGTCTTGGCGCTGGCTCGCCCGCTCGTAGACATGAAAAAGCTTCGGAACTACTACTTATCCGCGAGGCTTCAAACGTCATTTCACTGTTCCGTATAGTAAATGACGCCGGTACCTTCCGTTGCGATATTATGGTGAGTGCCAAGGGCCGGGTTCAAGTATTAAAAAAGAGTGTGCGTCTTGTTCTGTGTCGACGACGTCATTCAGCTTCAACCATGGGCGCCAGAGACTTGTGAGCCTCATTCCGGTGGAACCATGCTTCACGATGTGCCGAGGCTCTGTCGAGCCTGAGCGGGTTGCCACATGAGCGAAAATTCTCACTGGGCCGGCTGGAGTCCGTCCATGGGGCTGCCGTCCGAACCATTATCACATCGTGTTTGGGTCGGCACCGTCCTCGCACCGTCAGCTACCTTCGCCGTCGTTCAGTGGTGGCTCTGGTAAAGCCAATGAATCGGATGAGGTTGAGCATTGATCACGCTGGCGCCGGCAAAGCACAGGATATCGCCGACTTCGTCGCCGGAATGCGCGCCATGAAAGCCGCGTCGCATCTGGGCTCGGAACATGAGCTTCCGTCGCGGCTCAAACCTTGACGCGCGAGACGGGCGGCATCCCGGATGCGAGGTCAGCCAGAAAATCCGTAAGCGGATCGAGGAGGCGAACGGCTGGGCCAAAACACGCGTCGGCCTGGCGCGGACGCCGTCTGACGATGTCGACCGCGTGAGGTGGATGTTTCAATCGCGAGCCATCGCCTATGATCTTGTCCGATTGCCGAAGTTGCTCGCCGCGTCTGAAGCCGTCGCGGAAACGCGGCTAGGTCCGGCCAAGGCCTTTGAGGCAGTGGGAAAAGTTCCGAATTAGCCAGGAACGGCTGATTGGCCTCGCGAGAACTGAGACAATCCAGTCGCGGGGAATTTTCAGCGGACTGCTAGTGCTCACGATCGCGAAAGCGCGAGTCATGGTCGTTACACCGTCATGGCCGGGCCCGACCCCATAGCGCTAAATTAAGGTCGATGCACGCCGCTTTTTTCGTCATGGCCGTCCCCCGATTCGATCGGGGGACGGCCATCTGTCAAGGCATGTGCGGCGATTGATGGCCGGGTCGAGCCCGGCCATGACGCGAAAATTGAGGTGCGGGCCTCTTAACTTAGCGCCTATGGGGCCCGACCCGGCCATGACACGGGGTGTGTCGCGCTTCAACGATTCTGGATACTAGGCGGCCGCAGCAAGGAGTTGAGGGAGGGCGATCTCGTTCAGCCAGCTTCGTACCGCTTCGAGCCTGGGGCCGTGGAGGATCAACGGGGCACAACCGCGTGTTTCCCAGGCGGCCGCGACATCGGGCGAAGTGGTCGCGAAGTCGGGATACAATCGAAGCTGCTCTCCGCCGTTGGCGAAGTTGGCGCGGTCGCCGACATCGAGGTAGCTCTCCGCCAACAGCCCCTCGGCGAGCAGCAGATCGTGTTCCGCCAGTTCGACATGGTAGTAGGTCACCTCGTCCACCGGAACCTGAACGATAGAGAGGCCGTTGATCAGGCGGCTTATCGGGATCAGGTCGCCATTCACATAAACCGCGTGGTTCGGGGAAAGCGTCAGATCCCGACTGGGCTGGCATGGACCGAAGGTTCCGGCGGCCACCCGGACCGGCCAGACCTTGCGCGGATCGGGGTGGCGTGTGCAGTCCACGTGCCGGCGGCCGATCCACTTGACCGGGGCGGTGCCGGAGAAGTGTGCGTTCACGAGATCGCCGGCCGCCAAATCTTCGATCGGCATATCGCCGTTCAGAGTGGCGATATGCGTGCCGGCGGCGAAACAATCGACGATGTAGGTGTTACCGGCGTTGTTGGTAACCACGAAGGCGCCGACGGAATAATCGCCGCCCTGGACGTTCAAATAAACCCCGGCGCCATCGCCGTTGTTTACATAGAGGCCGCTGCCCCCCGCGTCATATGTACTCGCCTGGTTTAAGGCAACACCGGTCAGTTCGATCGTGTCGCCGGACGCGAAACCGGTGATCGGCATGAA
>JBEKGV010000653.1:0-3566 GCA_050012615.1 Acetobacteraceae bacterium
CCCCGCAGTTCGCCGGCCGCTCGATCATCACGAGCTCGATCCCAAGCGAGCGGGCAGCGGCGATCTTCGCCTCGGTCGCGGAGCCGCCGCTGTTTTTGGTAATGAGTACCTCGACACGCTCGGCGCGCATCAGGCTGATCTCCTGCTCAACGCTAAACGGCCCCCGGGCAAGGATAAGCCGGTGCGACGGCAGCAAGCCGATGGCATCCGGCCGCTCAATCGTTCGTACGATGAAATGATGCTGTGGCGCGGCCGCGAACGCCCCGAGCTGCAACCCGCCGATGGTCAGGAACACCCGGCGAGGGCTGTCGCCAGGTGCCCGCACCGCCGCTTCCATATCCGGAACGCACACCCAACGATCGCCGTCGATCGGCCGCCAGGCCGGACGCGTGAAGACCGCCAGCGGCACCGCGAGGTCACCACACGCCGCGGCACTATTGCGAGACATTTGCACGGCGAACGGATGGGTCGCGTCGATCACCGCCTCGATCCGTTGATCGATCAGGAACGCCTTCAGTCCCTCGACCCCGCCAAATCCGCCGACTCGATACGGGATCGCCGGCGGCACGGGATTCCGCGTCCGGCCGGCGAACGACAGGATCGGCTGCAAATCCCGCCGTCCGGCGATCCGCCGTGCCAAAGCACTCGCTTCCGTCGTGCCACCGAGGATCAGCAATCGCACCTGTCTCTCCCGCGAGGACGCCTCAATTGAACTCCGCCGCGCGTTGGCTGTCGATCATCGGCATCGGCGAGGATGGGTTCGAGGGCTTGTCTACCGCCGCCCGCGCGCTGGTCTCGGGAGCGGCGCTGGTGGTGGGCGGACGGCGTCATCTCGCGCTGGTCTCCGATGCGGTGAAAGGCGACACGCTGTCCTGGCCATCGCCGCCGAGCGGTGCCTTTCCCGCCATCCTGGCGCGTCGCGGCACCTCGGTCTGTGTCGTGGCGACCGGCGATCCGTTCTTCTATGGCATCGGTTCGCTTCTGGCGCGAGAAGTTCGGCCGGAGGAAATGCTCTGTCTGCCCGCCGCATCCTGTTTCAGCCTCGCGGCCGCTCGCCTTGGCTGGGCAGTACAGGATTGCGCGCTGGTCACTCTGCATGGCCGTGCCCTGGAGCGGATCATTCCGCACCTGCAGCCGCGCGCACGCATCCTCGCGCTGTCCTGGGACGCGACGACGCCGGGCAAATTGGCGGCATTGCTCACGCATCGAGGGTTCGGCGATGCGCGGATGACCGTTTGCGAAACGATGGGCGGGCCACGCGAGCGCCTGCGCGCCACCACCGCGCGCGACTTCTCGCTCGGCGGCATCGACGACCTCAACCTGGTCGCGCTCGAAATTGGCGACCAACCGCACGGGTGCGCCATTCCGCTGACCCCGGGATTGCCCGACAAGTGGTTCGAGCATGACGGCCAACTCACAAAGCAGGATATTCGAGCGATCACCTTGGCCGCGCTGGCGCCCCGCCGCGGCGAACTGCTGTGGGACATCGGCGCGGGCTCAGGCTCTGTCGCGATCGAATGGATGCTGGCCCATCCATCGAACCGGGCGATCGCGATCGAGCGCGACCCGATCCGCGCCAGCCGCATCGCCCGCAACGCCGCCTCGCTCGGCGTTCCAGACCTGACGATCGTGACGGGATCGGCACCCGCCGCGTTGCGCGACCAGCCCAGACCGGACGCGGCCTTTATCGGAGGCGGTGCCACATCGTCCGGCACGATCGATACGGTCTGGGCTGCCCTGCCGGGCGGTGGCCGGCTCGTTGTGAACGGCGTGACCATCGAAACCCAGGCTGTGCTGATCCATTGCTTCAGAACGTTCGGCGGCAGCCTCAAAACAATTCAGCTCGCCCATGCCGATCCGCTTGGCGGTCTGCACGGCATGCGGCCCGCACTGCCGGTGACGCAATGGTCGGTGACCAAATTATGAGCCCTCGTGTTGCCATTGGCGTCGGCTGCCGCCTGGGGTGCGAGGCGGAGGCGATCGAAACTCTCGTCCGCCAGGCGCTCGATCGGGTGCCGAACCTGGCGCCGATCGGGCTCTTCACCATCGCCGACAAACGCGGCGACTCTGGACTGACGGAAGCCGCCGGCCGCCTGGGACTCGATCTGAGTTTCCTGCCTCGCGCGGCACTGCGCGACCAGGCGCCATTCGTGCGGACCCGGTCATCCGGCAGCGAGACCCAGTTCGGCGTTCCGTCGGTGGCCGAAGCGGCGGCCCTGGCGGGCTCCGGGCCAGGCGCGGTCCTTCTTGTCACCCGGATCGTCCAGGGCGGCGCTACCTGCGCCATCGCGGGACCGCGGGATGCCGCGGCATGACGGTCCACTTCATTGGCGCCGGTCCTGGCGCTCCCGACCTCATCACCATCCGTGGCCGCGATCTGATCGCCGCCTGTCCGGTCTGCCTTTACGCGGGATCGCTCGTCCCGCCCGCGCTGCTGACGCATTGCCCTCCCGGCGCCCGGATCGTCGACACCGCGCCCCTGACGCTCGACGCAATCATCGCCGAGTTCGAGCGTGCCGATGCGAACGGTCACGATGTCGCCCGCCTCCATTCGGGCGATCTTTCGGTGTGGAGTGCGATGGGCGAGCAACTCCGCCGGCTGGACCAACTGGGCTTGCGCTATACCGTGACTCCCGGTGTGCCATCCTTCGCCGCCAGTGCCGCGGCACTGGCGCGGGAGTTGACGTTGCCCGGCCTGGCCCAATCGCTGGTGTTGACGCGAACCGGCGGTCGGGCATCTATGATGCCGGAGCGGGAAACCTTGGCCGGGTTCGCCGCGACGGGCGCGACGCTCGCCATTCACCTCTCGATCCACGTTCTCGACAGGGTCGTGGCGGAACTGACGCCGTTTTACGGTCCCGAGTGCCCGGTCGCGATCGTCTGGCGTGCCTCGTGGCCGGACGAGCGCATAATTCGCGGCACTCTGGCGACGATCGTGACGAAAGTGCAGGCGACGAAAATCGAGCGCACCGCGCTGATCCTGGTGGGACCGGTGCTGGATGCGCGGGGCTTCCAGGACAGCGCTCTGTACGATCCCGATTATCAACGACGCTTTCGCCCCGCCCGTAACCTTTCGAGGGAGCAATGACTTCGCTGAACACCTCCCCTGTTGCCAATCGGCCGAAAGCATGACGGGGCAAATGCTGCTCAAGTGCTCACCATCAGCAGCCGTCGTGAAAGCGCGAGGCACGGTGCCTAAACCGTCATGGCCGGGCCTGACCCGGCCATCTCTTCCAGCACGGTGCCGCGATAGATGGCCGGCTCGGTGGCCGGCCATGACGGGGCAAATGCTGTGCCGGTGCTCGCCAGAACCCGGCGACGCGACAGCGCGAGTTACGGTGCCTAAGCCGTCACCACAGCCCGTCGTCGCTAAAGCGCGAGCCATGGTACTTAAACCGTCATGGCCGGGCCCGACCCGGCCATCTTTTCCAACACGGTGCCGCGGTAGGTGGCCGGGTTGGGCCAGGCCATGACCGCGCAGCCTTGTCCACGTATAGCATTATCCGGAATGGGCTGGGCGAAATCCCGAACCGGCGAGAGAATCTCCCGATCTGTCAAATATCACA
>JBEKGV010000654.1:0-3560 GCA_050012615.1 Acetobacteraceae bacterium
GAGCAGTACGCAGCGGTCGATCGGGCTCTGAATGCGGTCGGCCTTGATGGTCTGGGCTCGCGCCCGATCGGAGCTCTGTCCGCCGGCCAGTTTCAACGTGTGCTGTTCGCCCGCACCATCGTGCGCGATGCCCCGGTGATCCTGTTAGACGAACCGTTCAGTGCCATCGATGCGACGACCGAGGCCGACCTGATGGCGATCGTGAGAGGCTGGCATCAGCAAGGCCGTACCATCGTCGTGGTGCTGCATGATCTCGACCTGATCCGCGCCGAGTTCCCCGATACCCTGCTTCTGGGCTCCGATCCCTGTGTTTGGGGTCCGACGGACGGAATCCTGACCACTCGGGTCGCCCGCCAGGCCCGCCTTCACAATCGCGTACCGTCGACAATCGGTCTGTCAGCGGAAGATTCCGTCGTGGAGAAAGCCGCCTGATCCACGACCTGATCGTCTCGCCCTTCGGCCTCGGGTTCATGCGGCGGGCATTGGCGGGCTGCCTCGCCTTGTCCGTCTCGGCGCCGCCTTTGGGCGTATTTCTCGTACTGCGGCGCATGAGCCTCATGAGCGACGTGCTGCAACACGGCGTCCTGCCGGGAATCGCGTTAGGAGCGGCGGTCGGCGGGCTGTCTGTCTGGGCCATGGGGACAGGCGGCATGATCGCCGGGTTGGCGGTCGCTCTGCTGGCCGGTTGGTTCGCGCGCCGTACCGGCCTGGGTGAGGACAGCCAGCTCGCTGGTCTCTATTTGGTGGCGCTCGCGGCCGGAGTCGCGATGGTCTCGGCGCAACGAGGCGTCGATCTGACGCATCTTCTGTTCGGCAGCGTGCTGGCGGTCGACAATACCGCGCTTTTGGCGATGGCGGGCGCGGCGACGCTGACGTTGCCCGTGCTCGCCGTGATCTGGCGGCCGATGGTGCTGGAAAGTCTGGACCCCGGATTTCCTACCGTGGGAGGCGGGGTCTGGCATGGATGTTTCCTCGCGCTTGTCGTCCTTTGCGTTGTCTCAGGCTTTGAGGCCCTCGGCACCCTCATGTCGGTCGGCCTGATGATGTTGCCCGCGATCTCGGCCCGGCATTGGTGCGGATCGCTGGCGGGTCAGGTGAGTGTGGCGGTGGCTCTGGCCATCGCCGCCTCGGTGGGCGGACTGCTGATTTCGTTCAACGTGGAGATCCCGGCGGGTCCGGCGATCGTACTGACGGCAGGTGCGATCTGGGTCGTCAGCCTGTTGGCCGGCCCACGCGAGGGGCTGCTGAGAGCGCACAATGGGTGAACGCGCGCTGCCGTTACGATCGAACTTCCGCGGGCAGACAAGGCAAGCATGTGCTCTGGCCACGGCCGCAACAGTTTTCGGTGAGAAACCCAACCAGCGCGTTCATGCGTGTGAAATCGGCGGCGTAGATCAACTGACGGCTAAGCCGTTTCTGGTCGATCAGGCCGGCCCTCAGCAAGTGCTGCAAGTGAAAGGTGAGGGAGGACGGGGCGATCCCCAGACGTTCGGCGATGGCGCCCGCCGCCATGCCGTCTGGCCCCTGCTCCACGAGCAATCGGTAAATCGCCAGGCGAGACTCGTGAGCGAGCGCACCGAGCGCCTGGACCGCGTCAGGCGATTGCATGGTTAAGGCTTGCGTGCCTCGATCGAGGCGGATGCGACGTGATCCTCGATCCCGCGTCCCGGAGCCCAGCTGGCGATAAGCGTTCGGCTTTCAGGCTTGATGATGACCTGGACCTGCTGAAAGCCCGCCGCCGTTAGCCATGCCTCGATTTGGTCCGCCGGTGCCGCGCCGGCGACACAGCCACAGATCAGCGCGGTGTCGCTCTTCAGGTCGTCGGCCAACGGGGCTGTGTTCACTACGTCGGAAATCGCCAGTCGCCCGCCGTGTTTCAGCACGCGGAATGCCTCGCGGAACACCTGCTGCTTGTCGGGCACGAGGTTGATAACGCAATTCGACAGGATCACGTCCGCGGTGTTGTCCGCCACCGGAAGATGCTCGAGTTCGCCCAGTCGGAATTCAACGTTGTGGGCGTTCATGCGGGCCGCGTTGTCGCGGGCTTTGGCCAGCATTTCATGGGTCATGTCGACGCCGATCACGTGGCCGGCGGGACCAACCTGGCGGGCGGCCAGGAAGCAGTCGAAACCCGCGCCGGACCCCAGATCGATGACGGTTTCTCCCGGGCTCAGGGCGGCGATCGCTCCAGGGTTGCCGCAGCCGAGGCCGAGATTGGCGCCGTCGGGGATCGCCGCCAGTTCAGCCTCCGAGTATCCCATTCGCAGGGCTTTGGCATGATGGTCGGCCGGTAGGCCCGGGTCGCAACAGGACGAGGAGGGTTCACAGCAACTCGCGGTGCCCGCCGCGACGCTGCCGTAGCGAGCACGGACCATCGTCTTGACGTCTGGCGTTTCCATGGGGCCGGCCCTTTCCTGGAGAATGTCAGGCATGACTAGCGCGGCTGACGGACCCAGTCAACGATATTTCACGAAATATCGTTGACTGGGGTGAGACGGGTCGACCGGCCGCTCCCCTCCTTTGCCCGATGTGCTCAAACGAAGGGCCTGAAGAACTTATCGGTTCTTAACAATCCCGTCCCTCCGCGGACCGGCATACATCAGTTGGTCCCCGTTCAATCCGATCGTCATCGAAACAGAAATCCAGATTCATCCTGTCCCGGCCGCGTCTCGACCTGTACCGGATAACTGGTTTACCACCGCGTCCGATGGCGAGTGCCATCGTGAATTATCCGTTTCCGAAATATGGCGATCAACCCTTCATCAATAATCTATCAAATGCGTCGATCCGGATGAAGACACGGTGTCACCGGCATGAGCTATCCTTGTTGCCGAACCGTCGAATGTTTTTGGAATCACTGGCCGTAATGGGCTATTCTCTCAATTGAGAGCGGTACCGGCTTCAGATCCCGCGATGATGATTCCAATGCTGCCGGACCACTCCGACGGTGGGCCAAACCAGGACAACAGCGGATCACAGCATGGGCACGGGCGGCGGGCTGGTCGTCATCGATTTTAGCGAACAGGGCAACAGCGCGCACTTCCGTCGTGACGGCTGGAGCACGCAGGAGCCGGACTGGGTCTGGGCGGTCGGACCGCGCAGCGTGCTGCAAGTCCCGATCCAAACGTCTGGCCGGCCCGTGGTGCTGGAAGCCGAGATGGGCCCGCATAACGGCCCGCTCACGATCACCGGTCAGATCGTTCGAGTGCGGTTCAATGGCATCGCTCTTGGCGTCGTTCGCCTGAATTGCCGCTCGATGATCCGGTGCGAGATCGTCCCGCCGCTACACAGTATGGATGGCATTCAGCAGATTGAATTCGGCTGTCCCGGATTTTATCGCCCCGAATTGACGCCGATGTCTCAGGATCACCGGCCGCTGTCGGTTTCGTTCTTCCGAATACGCCTCTATACGGCCGATCTGTTCAAACCCGGGCCGCATTTCCCGACCATCCAACCGAACGTTCCGGTGATCCCTCTTTTGCGTCCGGTGGCCGAGGCGTCGAATTCCGACACAGACGCGGTGACTTATACCTTCGGTTCGGCGGGGACAGCACTTCAAT
>JBEKGV010000655.1:0-3557 GCA_050012615.1 Acetobacteraceae bacterium
ACATCGCGGTGTGCGGCCAGGGTGTCAGCGGTGAGGCCAACACAGACGACGGATTCGGACCCTGTACGATGCCTTTGGGTACGAACGGCGCGCTGTCGGTGTCGTCCAGCGACAACGCGTCCTTGGGAGCGTCGGCGCGATGCCCGAACATGGAAGAGTGCAAAGCGAACGGCCGATCGATCGCGATGGCATAGGGATCGACCAAGAGCTTGGCGGGATTGAACCAGTGTCCCTCCTGGGGAAGGAACGGACCGTGCGCTCGAAGGCCATATCGCGCACCCGGCGCGACATCGGCGACGTGGTCATGGAACACGTCGCCTATATGGCCACGCAGATGCACGCGGCGGGTTTCCCGCTCATCCTCGAATACGCAAAACTCGATCGCGGTAGCATGGGCGGAAAACACCGCGACGCTGACCCCGTCGCCGCGTGGAGTGACGCCCAGAGGCTCGGGGTCGCCGTACGACGTCAACACCGTCACGCCCGCTCCGCCACGAGTTCGCGAAAGAGCGCTGCATATTGCCTCGCCGGACCGCGCCAGGAGACGTCGGCTGCCATGCCGTTTTCCTGCAGAGTTCGCCAGGTGCCGGGCTCACGATACAGCGCCACGACACGCCGCACCGCGAGCTCCAGTATGTCGGCGGTGAGCGGAGCGAACTGAACCCCGGTCGCGACGCCGGCGGCAAGCGCCGCGGGATTGGCGTCGATGACGGTATCCGCCAGGCCGCCGACCCGCGACACCACTGGGACCGCTCCGTAGCGCAGCGCGCACATTTGGGTCAGGCCGCACGGCTCGTAGCGCGAGGGGACCAGCACCACATCCGCTCCGGCCTGCACCATGTGCGCCAACGCCTCGTCGTATCCGATGAAGCACGCGATCCAATCCGGCGCATTCGCTGCTTCGGTTCGAATCGCCGCCTCGATTTCGGACTCCCCGGCACCGACCAGAACCAGTTGCGCACCGAGAGACCGCAGCACCGGCAGACAGTGCAGCAGCAGATCCATCCCCTTCTGCCAGGTCAGCCGGCTGACGACCCCAAACAGCGGCGCCGAGGGGTCGACAGTCAGGCCCATCCGTGCCTGCAGCGCGGCCTTGTTCCTTACACGTGGCGCCAGCGAGGTCCGGTCGAATGGGGTATCGATGAGCATGTCGGAGACAGGATTCCACACAATTGTATCAATTCCGTTAAGGATGCCGGACAAAACGGAGGAGCGTGCACGCAATAATCCTTCGAACCCCATCCCTGCTTCTTCAGTACGGATTTCCGCCGCATAGGTAGGCGATACCGTTGTGATGCGGTCGGCGAATTGCAGACCGGCTTTCAGCAGACTGATCGCGCCATGGAACTCCACACCCTCGATCGCGTAGGACCGCGGCGGCAGGCCAAGCCGAGCCAGCAGCTCGCGCGGCACCTTACCTGGAAAGGCGAGGTTATGGGCGGTCATCACGGTACCGGGCCGCGGCCCGCCACGATAATGCAGGTAGGCGGGCGCCAGGCCCGTTTGCCAGTCGTGCGCGTGCAGGACGTCGGGCGTGTAGTGTGGCAACGCTCCACCGCCAATGTCCGCCGCGACCCGAGCCAGTGCCGCGAAGCGAACGGCATTGTCCGGCCATTCCCGCCCGTCGGGCCCGAGATACGGGTTGCCAGGCCGCGCATACAGGTGCGGGGCGTCGAGGACCAGTAGATCGAGACCCGCGACATGCGCCTCCAGCAGCCGCGCTTCGCCGCCGAACAAGTCGTTTTCGAAACGTATCTCCTGGGCGCGATCGACCGCTCCAATCACCTGGGGATAGCCGGGGATCAGGGTGCGGACCGCGACCCCTTCCTCGGCCAGCGCGCCCGGTAGCGCCCCGATGACATCGGCCAGCCCGCCCGTCTTGATCAGTGGAAATACCTCTGATGCCACCGACAGCACGCCCAAAGGCATCATTCACCCAAGCTCGTCGATCATCGGCTGGGTGATCAGGCAGATGCCATTGGCGGTTCGGCGGAAGCGCTTCGCATCGAGTTTTGGGTCTTCACCGACCACGAGACCTTCCGGAATGCGCACGCCGCGCTCGATGATGACGTTGCGCAGATGGGCCGACCTGCCGATATCGACCTCCGGCATGATCACAGCATAGGCGACGTCGGCATACGAATGCACGCGCACACCCGTGAAAACCAATGATCGGCGCAGTGTCGCGCCCGAAATGATCGACCCGCCGGCGATCACCGATGAGATGGCGGCGCCGCGGCGGCCGTCCTCGTCGTGGACAAATTTCGCGGGCGCGGTCATTTCGCCATAGGTCCAGATCGGCCAGTCGCGATCGAACAAATCGAGATCCGGAACGATATCGGTCAGGTCGATGTTGGCGGTGAAATAAGAGTCGAGCGTTCCGACATCCCGCCAATATGGCGATGACTCGGCGTTGGACCGCACGCAGGATCGTTCGAATGGGTGCGCGACGGCTTTCGCATCCTTCACCAGGCGCGGAATCAGGTCCTTGCCGAAATCGTGGCTGGAGGTGGGATCCGCCGCGTCTTCTTTGAGTCGCTCGAATAAGTAGGCCGTATCGAACACGTAAATGCCCATGCTCGCGAGTGAGACATCCGGACGGCCTGGCATAGCAGGAGGCCTGGCTGGTTTCTCATGAAACGAAATGATCCGGTCGGTGGCGTCGACATGCATGACCCCCAGACTGGTGGCGTCGGCGCGCGGAACTTCGATGCAGCCAACGGTGACGTCGGCGCTTTGTTCGACATGCTGTTGCAGCATCAGCTCGAGGTCCATCTTGTAGACGTGGTCCCCCGCGAGCACGACGATGTAGCGTGGATCGTAGCTTTCGATGATGTCGATGTTCTGGTAAACGGCGTCGGCGGTGCCGAGATACCATTTGTCGTCGGCGACGCGTTGGCTCGCCGGCAGAATGTCGAAACTTTCGTTGCGCTCGGGCCGGAAGAAGTTCCAGCCGCGTTGCAAATGACGGATCAGGCTGTGCGCTTTGTATTGCGTCGCCACCGCCATGCGCCGGATGCCGGAATTGAGCGCGTTGGACAGAGCGAAATCGATGATGCGCAGCTTGCCGCCGAAATAAACCGCGGGTTTGGCGCGCCGGTCGGTCAACTCCATCAGCCGGCTGCCACGTCCGCCGGCGAGGACGTAGGCCATGGCGTGACGAGCCAATGGGGCGGAAACCGTCCCGGTGGGGTTCATCGACGTCTCCTTTCTGGCTTGCGGGCGTCATGCGACCCACGCCCAGCCCCCTGGGATACCCAACGCAAGCATACGCGCCACTTCAATCTGAATACACTCGCGCGTCAGACGGAACTTTCACAGCCCTGGCATCTCTGGCTGGGAACGTGAATTCATAATAGAGGCGGGTTTAGCCGTCCATAACGGGGGGGATGTCCGCCTTTGCCCGCGATCGCCAACAGCGGTCATCCCCGGGCTTTGACCCGGGGATCAATCACGCCACCGTCTTGGAACAGATCCCCGGGTCAAGCCCGGGGATGACGATTACCGGGGCCGGGGGATGACGATTACCGGGGCCCGGGGATGACGATTACCGGGGC
>JBEKGV010000656.1:0-3547 GCA_050012615.1 Acetobacteraceae bacterium
AGATAGTGGCGCCAAATGAGCCAGCGCGCCTATCCGGTGAATAAACGTTGCCCGTGGGTCAATGCGTCCCGGTCTCGGTCGGGCATCGCATCTTTGGTGCAACAAGCCGCTGTTGACAGCTGGCGGACTCGCGGGCACGGCATTCTCGACCGGCCGACCTCACCTCGGACCGATCGCAGGCGCGTCATCGATAGTCTGCGCCATCTGAGGAGCCGCGCTGCTGGGGGATATCGGCGCCGAAGTTATACTGAGCGTGAGGCTTATCAGAAGAAATACGCATAGTGCCACGATGGGCACCCAAGCGGGCATTACCCACGGGATAATGGCTGCGCCGACGCCGCTTACGGGAGTTCGCGACTGCAAGGGGAGCAGAACGATCAGCCGCGACGCGATTGCAGTCGTGTTGGCAAGAGTCTCAGGGCTCAGTGGCATCTTGCCAATGCTCCCGGCCAGGCAAGCTATGGCCGCGGCCCTCGGCAATTTGGTCCATCTCGCCCCCTCTACCCAGGGATCCTGTCCAAGACGCGCGAGGATGGAAAGTATCGTGAGATTCGAACCGTTCAACTCCATGCCGACATCGGCGAAGAGAAATGCGTTGAGATCTGAATTTTTCAGTGCGAATGCATCGGTGGATGCCACGTGTGTCTCCTGTTCATGTGAGGCGGGTCTATCTGTCCATTGCATTGTCGCGAAGCCCACATGGAAAGCGGTTCGGCTCCTGGACCCGGAATCGCGGTGTCTGCATCGGCGGGAACCAGACGAAAGCGGAAAAGATCGTGTACCGGCAGGAGTATTCAGCCGCGGCTGCCTAAGAATCTCGCGTGGAATACGCCAGAGATCCTCGCATCACGTGCGATCATGTGCTGGTATTATACTTGAACTCAGGAAGCTCCTTCAGCGAATCCTTGGTGGCGCCGGGGAGCACCATCAGCTTATCCGTCATCCGAAGTGAGCTGAAAGGCACCACGACATATCTCGTGCCCATGCCGACCAAAGTGATATAGCCGCGAGGGTCGTGCAAAGACAGGGTCGGAAACTACCTAACCCCGTTTGTCTCGTAGTCCCCGCGCGGCGGCGACCCCAGACTGACGGGATGGACCGGCGTTCGGCCAGAACCGGTCGCGGCCCGACGCAAACTCCCGCACCATGAACAGATGACTCCGCCCACGGGCAGACGCCGTCCGGGCTGACATAAATCGGAATGGCCGGTCGACCTGACATCGGAACACGTGTCGGATTTCACGTCGGAATCAGCGGCCGAATTCGTGGGAATACCTTGAATCTTAACAAGCGTCAGAGAATTGCAAAAGAAAGACTTCTGGCGTGTCGATCTCCTGATGGCGCGTCTCCCCTTCGGTTGCCAGGCGGCGGACGTTCTGGGGAGGCGTTCGAACAGCGGGAGTAAGGGCGTTGGCACAACTATCAACGACTCAGCGTCATCAGGACGAGGATCTCATAATGTATGACCATAAAGACAGAGTGGTCACCGCGTGCCCGGAGACCCCTGAGTTCGGGCGGGACAGCGCCAGCAAGCAGGACACCATCCTTGGCCAGTATCGCCTGCAAATCATCGTTTCCGAACAGATCGCGCTGTCTCCGAACCCGGCGCTGCAATCGGCCGACAACGACGCCACCTAAGGAGAAGACGCGCGACATCTGGTCCAGAGCCGGCGTATTGGTCAACGAACTGGCGCGCCCCGCGTTGTGTCTCGATCTTTCTACCGCCGGGCCGAAAGCCACGCGGACATGCCGGGCGTGCCCGGCTACATGTCGTTGCGCGAACTGTTGCGCTAGCCGCCAGCCTGGTCCGCCGGCGGCCGCACGGTGTATGTTTGCGAAAATGCTAATTTGCTGGCGATCGCCGCGGACCGACTCGGACAACATTGCGCACCGATGATCTGCACTGACGGCACGCCTTCCGCGGTGCCACCGCAAAGCCCACCAGAAACGGCGGTGAGCAAATAAAGCGGAGCGCGACCAGCCCGCGCCCGAGCGGCAAGCCGCGCCAGAATGCTTTCGCGCGCGATACCACTCGCATCGCTGCCGGGGAACGCGCTCAGGTAATCGCTGAGGGCTGCTAAGTTTCGCGCGGAATAACGGCGTTGTAGAGGGTGGCCCCACTATCGTCGATGAAACTGAAGCCGAGCCCGTCCGCCTCCAGCCGCATCACCATGAACCCGTGATGATCGCTGGCGAACTGGCCCGGCGGCGGGCTCACCACCGGACTGGTCGCGGAGCCGGCGCCGCAGGTGATATAGTGCACGTTGTCTACCGCGATGTGCTCCAGATTGTGCTCATGGCCATTGATGTAGGCGTGGACACCGTAGCGGTCCAATAATGGTTTGAATGGATCGATCATTTCGGCATGGTCATGGTGCTGACCGGTGACGGTATACAATTGGTGATGGCCGACGACGATCTTCCACGCCGCCTTCGAATTGGCCAGCGCGCGCTCGAGCCAATCGATCTGCGCCTGCTTGTCCTGACCTTGCACGCGTACTTTGGGGCGGTGCAAATATTCCAGGATGTACCGGCTGGTATCGAGGAAGAAGAATTCGACGGTCGTGCCGTCCGCGAGTGCCTCGGTGCGCGTATAGTACGGCGACGGCAGCGACCAACGCCGGCTCCTGGCGGAATAAGCGAGCTGCGCGTCGACGTTGCCCTGATAGTCGTGATTGCCCAATATGACGTGCCACGGGTTCGACAGCGCCGGGTGTGTGTAAATCCGCTCGAACGATGTCTGCCACTGAGGATCGGCGATGTTGGCCACGCCGTCCTCGTAGAAATTGTCGCCCACCGAGATCACGAAGCGGCTGGCGATCTCGGCGGCGGTGGAGCCCATCTGTTGCGCGACCTCGCGTTGGCGGGACTGACCGTCCCGCCCCCAATCGCCGATTACCACGAAGTCCAGCGAGGGTGCGCGTGCCCGTGCCGGCAGCGTCACAAGTCCAACCGCCGGCACGGTGCCGAATAAAACGGAGCGGCGAGAAAACGATGAACCGGTCATGACCCACCGTTCATTGTCCCTGGAAGTGTTGATTTCATTCGTCGCCGCTCCTGGCGCTCAAGTCCCGGCCGCCACCTTGTCCTGCGTCTTCGTTTCGAAATCGCTGGCATCGTGACGTTCATGCAACTGGCCCGCGGGATCGCCCTGAAGACGGTTGACCATGCGCCCTCGCTTTACGGCCGGACGGGCGTAAATCTGGTCGGCCCAGCGGATCACATTCTTGTATTCGTGGGCCGCGATGAATTCGGAGCCGCCGTATTGGTCGAATTTCACCAGGCCGCCATACCACGGCCAGGCCGCCATATCGGCGATGGTGTACTGATCGCCGATCAGGAACTCATTGTCCGCCAGCCGCTTGTCGAGCACATCGAGCAACCGTTTCGCTTCCATGGTGAAACGGTCGATGGCATATTCGATCTTCACCGGTGCGTACGCGTAGAAATGGCCGAACCCACCGCCGACATACGGTGTGCTGCCCATCTGCCAGAACAGCCACGACAGGCATTCGGCGCGAGCCGCCGCTTCCGTCGGCAGGAACGC
>JBEKGV010000657.1:0-3543 GCA_050012615.1 Acetobacteraceae bacterium
CGTCGCCGTTCGCAGCATGTGGATGACCGCGTGCCGCAGGTCGCTCACCTGCCGATCCAGTCCGGCCGCGTTGTCGCGCACCTGCGCGGCGTGCTGTCCGGTTTGCTGTGCCTCACCCGACACTTCGTCGATCCGTTGCGTCATCTGATTGGCGGCCGATGCCGTTTCGGTTACGTTGCGAGCGATCTCCGCCGTCGCCGCGCCTTGCTCCTCCACCGCCGCCGCGATCGAGGTGGCGATTTCGTTGACCTCGCCGATCGTCTGCTCGATGCGGGCAACCGCCTGGACCGAGGCATTGGTGGCGGAGCGAACCTCGCCGATGTGACGCGTGATCTCTTCTGTCGAGCGGGCCGTCTGCGTCGCCAGTTGTTTCACCTCGGACGCGACCACGACGAAGCCCTTGCCGGCGTCCCCGGCGCGCGCCGCCTCGATGGTGGCGTTCAGCGCGAGGAGATTTGTCCTGGCGGCGATCTCGCCGATCATCTCGGCGACCACGCCGATCCGTCCCACCTGAACATTCAACGCCTCGATCGCGGCGCGGGTCAGGTGTCCGGCCTCCACGGCACGGCCGACCAGCGTTGTCGACTGGCTCACCTGGCCGCCGATTTCGCGGATCGAGGCGGCGAGTTGTTCAGCCGCGCTCGAAACGGTTTGCACATTGGCCAGCGCCTGCGCGGCGGCCGCGGCGGCGCTGCGAGCCGACGAGCCGGTACGGTCGGCCGAAGCATTCATCGCATCGGCGGTCGCCGACATGGCACCGGTGTGATGCCCGATCTGGTCCAGCGCCTTGCCTGTCTCCACTTCGATCTTGTCGGCCATCCCCACCAGGGCTGCCCGTTTTTCGCCCTCCGCCCGGACCCGCTCCTCCTCCTTCAATTGGGCCAGCCGTGTCCGTTCGATCGCATGCTGTTTGAAGACGTCGACCGCGGCCGCCATCCTGCCGACCTCGTCGGCCCGCCCATGCGAGGGGATCTCGACCGTCGTATCGCCCTCGGCCAGCCGGCTCATGGTCCCCGTCAGACGCACGATGGGCCGTGTCGTGCCGCGCACGATGATGAGCAATGCGCCGCAAAGCACCACGATGACCCCGCCGCCGATCGCGGCGATGGTGGTCGCGCGCGTCGCGGCGAGGCTCTCGACCCGCTGGGTGGAAAGCCGGATTTCGACCGTCCCCAGCACCTCCGCTTTGTCGCCGTCGCGGCGGACGATGTCACTTTTGCGGATCAACGTATCGGAGCCGGTATTCGCCGCTCCGTCCCGTGCGAACAGTTTGCCCTTCGCGTCGACGATCTGGCTGCTCAGATAGTCGGGATCGCTGGCGAGGCCACTCAGTTCCGTCGCGGCCGCGCCGTTGTCGTCGTCCCAGAGCGCCGCGACCAGGCCGCGGGCCATGATCTCGGTGGTCACTCTGGCGCGATCCTCCAGCGCGCGATGCGCGTCGCCGTTGGTGACCATCGTCAGGGCCGTCACGCCGATCAGGACCAGGATCACCATCAGCGCGGCGATCGGCGCGATCACCCGGATCGCCAGACTGCGTCCCAGCACATGCTTCACGATTGATCTCCGCCCGCCGGTTGTGCCGCGGCAGTGACGAACCGAATAACGCCACTCATGCGTATTTCGCCTCGATGTCCTTTAGCAGCCCTTCCGTGCGAGCGGCCTTCACGGCCTCATCGAAGCGTCGCAGAAGCGCCTCGTTGTCGGGATAGGTTTTACGGATGGCGAGGCGAAATTCCGCGGCCGGGGCGATATTCACCGGCAGCACACCGAGTTGATCGGTCAGGTTCAGCTTGCGAGCCGTCCATCGACCCACCATTTCGGCCGCGACGGTCACATCGTTGCGGCCGGCGATCACTTTGCCGAAGACCTGGTCGATATTGGCGGCCCAATCGATCTTGAGCGATTTGAAGTGGGTTTCGGCGAAACCGTTCCCGAGGTAGTCGCCTTGCGAGAAGGCCCGCAAATCGTCTACCGTGGCGATTTTTTGAATATCGGATGCCTTTGGATTGTTCTTGGCGTAAAACACCGCGTAATTGATCGCGATGACCGTTTCGTCACCGAAATTCACGTATTCGGAGCGCTTCTCGGTTCGATCCGTGCAAAACGCATCCGCGCCGCCGTCTCTTACCGTATCCTGGGCACGCGCCCAGGGCAGGCCTTCGTGGTTGAGCGATAGGCCGAGACGTTTGCCAAGCAATTCGTCGAACACGTCGATCAGCACGCCCTTGATGCTGCCTGCGTCGAGAAAGCTGAGCGGCGGGTAAGTATTGGTATACGCGATGCGGAGTGTCTCCGCCGCGCGGGCGAGGTCCGGGATGCCAAACCCCATCGCGACCGTGGCCGCGAGGACAGTACGACGGCCAGGCAAGCACAGCGGCGGGTTGGCGACTCGCATGAACGATCTCCTGTCCCCGGCGCGTGCGGCGCACGCCGTCATTTCCGCGGACCTATGGCGGACGCGATGCTGACCCATGTTTATGAATATTTCGTTGACGAATTCCCGGGCGCGACGGTCATCATCCCGAGACTCAAGATCAAGGGCGCCAAATCAAGATCGGCTCACCCAGCTTTTCTCGTCATGGCCGGGCTTGACGCCGAGACCAGCGAATTTGGCTCAGCGAAGACGGTATCCGAAGACGCCGTCTCACCCCATTCCGACCAAACCGAAAGCGTAACCATTGCCTGGCGGGCACGCGCCCGGCCACCCGAAGAACTCCGCGGCTCTGTGGCTCTGTGGTAACGCTTACCCACGCATCAACACATCCCGGCGGATGAGTTGGAGTCACCCTCGCCTGGGCAAAACTCCGTTACGGGCCTCAGGCAAGCGTTACCACAGAGCCGCGGAGCCACAGAGATTTCTTATCCGCCATTGGCGATGGTGTTCGTCGCGGCGGGATGCGTCGGCGCCATTCGTGTCACGGCGGCGATGTTGGCCCAGCCGATGGGCCACGGCCGTGTTTCCGGGCAACCGGTGAGCATTCCATTCCGTTCCGCGCTGTGCCACGATCGTGTCGCGCCCGATCCAGTATGGCCGCGGTCAGATGAGCCAGTTCCGTGTTTTTCTTTCCGCTTAATCAGTGTGCGCAGCAGGACAACCCCGACGTCGTGCCTCAGGCGCCACAATCCACCGGCACTAAATTCAGCCAGCCGCCCCGGTGCAAACGAAATGCGGGTTCTCCCACCCTGCCTTGCCATAACGCAGCTTCATTCCGTCCAGCGTGCACACGGTCCCGCCCGCCGCCTCCAGCACCGCCTGCGGCGCCGCGGTATCCCATTCCATCGTGCGGCCGAAGCGAGGATACAAATCGGCGATCCCCTCCGCCAGGCGGCAGAATTTCAGGCTTGACCCGAAATTCATGGTTTTCGCAACGACTCTGCCGGCGAGGAACGCATCCAGCCGCGCGGCATCTCCATGATGGCGGCTGGCAAGCACGGTCAATCCCTCGGGAGGCACCGTCCGAGCATGGATCGGCGTCTCGGCGCCATGGTGCCGCTTCCAGGCGCCAACACCGGCGATGCCGCCAAACAACTCCCCGGTCGCCG
>JBEKGV010000658.1:0-3541 GCA_050012615.1 Acetobacteraceae bacterium
CGAAGCCGCGGTGTTGACGTTGGAGCGGCGGCGCGCGGCGGCCTCGCCCGTGCTGAGCGGTACCGTGCGAATATCGACGGGCGAGTGTGCCGCCGGGTTTCTGGCCCGTTTCCTCTCGGGATCGGCAACGGCGGCGCTGCCTCCCGGCATCACTCTGGAACTGGTCGAATCGCGGCAGACGGCGAACCTCGCGCGTCGCGAGGCCGACATGGCGTTGCGCCACCAGCCGCCGGAAAGCGGCGATTTCTATATATCTAAGGTCGGCACGTTCGCCTGCGCGGTCTACCGGCGTCGTGGCGCGGAGGCCGGTGCGTGGGTCACGTATACCGAGGAGCAAGCACACTATGAGCCCGCACGCTGGGTCCAGCTTCAGGTGGCGGAGACGGGAATGCCAGTCGCTTTGCGTGCTTCGTCGATGCTGATGCATCTGGAGGCGATCCGCGCCGGTACCGGCCGCGGCGTATTGCCCTGCTATGTCGGCGACGGCCATCCCCTGCTCGAGCGGCTGACCCCGACGATCCCCGAAATCGCGGCCGAATACTGGATCATCGTCCACCGCGATCTGCGCCGCTCCGCCTGCGTGCGCGCCGTCATCGATTGGATCAAGGCGCTGTTCGCCGAGCAGCGGGACGTGCTCTCCGGCGTCTCCTGACGAGGATTTTTACCCGGGCTCCGGAGTTGGCGGGCTTCGCGCGGTCGTTGGGAATTTGCAGATCGCGAAAATCTCCGTCGCAAACGTCAGGACAAGCGCGCCGGAGCGCCCGGTTTATCATCAGCGGATGAGCGCGCGGTTTTCGATAAATAAAGCTTTCTCGTCGCCAGCTTCCACTCGGCGTCGACAAGCATTCGGATAAGATTAACCCGGGCCTCCGCCTCCAGAGTGAGCTTCAGCATGGCGCGGTAGTGAGAAATGCGCCATTCGATAAAGATCGTTTCTTCAGGTTCCAAGGGTATTTCCCAGGCATTGTCGTCAGCTCCGAGGCCGTTTAACTGGCCATTTTCGGAACGCACGGCAGATTTGCCGGAAATGTAGTTCGACTGTGTTGGGGGCACATTCCATCCTCCTTGTCGGCTGGCCAGAGCATTGCCAGCGCGCCACCATGCCCGTTACCGGATATATTGCAACCCTGAAATTTGGACGTGCATCGATATGCGTGATTCCACTCACGGCCAGCCTACAGGAACAAAAGTGGACAATGGCGCTCGGGGCCTGAGACGGCCTACCGGGCATTCCGCGCCGCGCCGCGGGGTTACCGGGACGGATGCTCGTGCGCGCATGACAAGGGCCGGTGCGAAGACCGGCCCTTTCCGACGTCTTCAACCCCCCAGGTTAACCGGGGTTGGCGAGGTCGCCGAAGTCACCTCTGAACGGCAGCACGTGGTTGTTGCGCGGCGCATCGACGTCAGACGAGCCGGCCTGAACCCGAGCGTTCCCGCGAGCCTGTGCTACCTGGAGGGCATCGGCTTGCCGCGCCAATGTCCAATAGGGAGTCTGGTAGTCTTGTCCGCCTTCCTGTGCCATCGCGGTGCTTGCGCCAAGCGTCAGGGCGGTCACGGCGGCGAGCATGAGTGTCTTGGTATTCATGGTCTGAACTCCGGTTCTGTTGGACCATCCGATCCCCTCGGGTGGTGCCGGTGTTGGGAGGACCACTTGTTGGTTCTCGTCATCGACAGCCGCGATATAGGACCCGCGGCCGCGCGGGATTATTCCGAAAGCGAGCAAGTCACTTTTGCCGCGGACGAAAGAATGGCGGCCCGGCAGCCGTTGTTTTTCCGAATCGCGGCGAGGCGAAAAAGATTTCGGAGCCGCGTTCGACTATCGGGCTTTAGACCGGTTCAGGGCCACGGCGGCGCGTATGAGCGTCCTGAAGGCATCCTCATCGACTTCATCGCCCTCATGGAGATCAATCGCGCGCCTGGTGCTGCCTTCAAGGCTGGAGTTGAACAGACCTGAAAGGTCCTCGAGCGAGGCCCCCTTGGCGAACGTCAGCTTCACGACGCTCTTGTAGGTCTCGCCGGTGCAGATCATTCCATCGTGGTACCAAACCGGAACGCCTCTCCACTTCCAGTCCTCGACCACTTCGGGGGCCGCCTGCCTGATGAGAGCCCGAACATGGGAGAGCATCTTGCCCCTCCAGTCGCCCAGTACCTTGATCCTCGCGTCGATCAGCCGGGAAGGGGATTCGCCCTTGGCCGTTGCGCTCTTTGTCATATCGTTCGCGGCTCCTTCGGCTGTTTTTCCATTACGCGGCGGCTAGGACTCGCGACAAGTTCGACGAGACCAGCGACTCGGTCCGAGTGACCGCTTTGAAAACGTGCGAGGCCGGCGATCGGACATTCGTTCATAGCTGTCGGCGGTCGTCGAACCAACAAAGTCACCGATACCGCCGACAGTTCCCGAATTGTCCGTCGGCGCTTCCACGGAGGAACGCCGGCCGCGCGAACGGCGCGATCAGTCTCGCCGGGAAGCGGTCATGCAAAACTTCGTCTATTCGCATGACAGTCCGTCGAGGGTGGGCTAACGTGAGCATGTGCTTGCGACTGGTGCCGCGGGCGCCGCCGAGGGCGAACAACGACCCTTGACGCTCAAAAGAACAAACAGGGGCTTGCCGGCGGCCGGTGACACCGTCGCCGCGGGCGATGGGAGGCTGTCATGCTGGATCTCCTCGAGCGGCAGAAGACGCTGACGCTGAATCAGTGGAAAATCATTTCCGCCGCGATCATCGGCGACATGCTCGATTTCTTCGATTTCTTCCTGATCGGCTATGTGCTCGCGTTCATCGTCGGCGCATGGAAGCTGACGTTCCTGGAATCCGGCACAATTCTCCTCGCGGCTGGGGTCGGAGCGATCCCCGGCGCTTTCTTCTGGGGCTGGATGGCCGACCGCATTGGTCGCCGCAAGGTCTTCATCATGACGGCGCTCAATTTTTCCATTGCCACCGGCATCATGGCCTTCACCCCGGACCAGTACGGGTGGATTTTCCTCTCCGTCTGCCGCCTCGTCGTCGGCGTCGGAGTGGCCGGCCTGATCGCCGTCGATCTGCCGCTGGTTCAGGAGTTCGTGCCGTCGTCGAAGCGCGGCTGGGTCGGTGGCCTGGTGACCTCGACAATATCCATCGGCGGCGCATTGGGAGCGACGTGCGGGGCCTACCTCGGACCGGTCATCGGCTGGCGAGGCCTGTTCCTCATTGGCCTGCTGCCTGCGCTGCTGACCCTGCTGATCCGGGCCTGGGTCCCGGAGTCGCCGCGTTGGCTCATCCGCCGCGGCCGCCGCGAGGAAGCGCGCGCCTCAATCGCCTGGGCGTTACAGGTCGATCCGGCAATGATCGAGCTGCCGGCAACCCTGCCCGAGGTGCCCCACACCCCGTGGCGCGAGCTGTTCAATTACCCGCGCAGCGTGGCGCTTGTGTGTTTGACGGGGCTCTCTCAGACGAGCGGTGTCGGGCTTGCCCTGTGGGCGCCGACCCTGCTGCTGCTGCTGCTTCGGACGACCCCGGAGGAAGCGTCGTTTCTGATGATTTGGGTTGGTCTTTCGGCGTTT
>JBEKGV010000659.1:0-3530 GCA_050012615.1 Acetobacteraceae bacterium
CGGCGGCGGTCCGTAATACGGAGGCGCGTAGTAAGGCGGGTAGTAGTACGGCGCCGGCACCACTGGAGGATAAAACAGCGGCACCCCCACACCGATGAAGATCCGGGCCTGGGCCGCGTTGGTCATCAGACCGCACAGCGCCAGCAACGCGAGCGAACCAAAAATCACCGATGTCCGAAGTCTCGGTAGACGTGTGAGGAACATGGCAACCTCCTGAGACACGATGCTTATATCAGGATTGTGTCCCGATTGAGTCGAAAATCGCACGGACTGTATCAATCAAGAAGACCCGGTAAACAAGAGTATGGCCCTCGCTCGCCGTTATGACCGGGGTTGAACGGGATCCAAGGCGCATTGTTCCGCATCGGGCGAACCGGTCACGCTCACCGTGACGGCGAGACGGTGGATCAGTTGAGCGGGCGACGGGAGCGCGGGCTCAGCGCCAGCGCCTGTGAAACCAGAGCCACTGTCCGGGATATTCGCGCACCCAGTCTTCGACGATGCCGTTGATCATCTGCGTCGCCGCCGTCACGTCCACGCGTCCGGAGGCATCGCGCGGCATCGTCAGTGGTCCAACCCCGCGAAGGGTAAATCCTCCGTCCTGACGGCGGATGACGCGCATGCCGACAACCGGGCAGTCGAAATGGCGAGCGAGGCGTGCGATCGCCGGGTTGGCCTTGCAGCGCCGGCCAAAGAACGAGATGTCGACGCCGCGGGAGAAATGCTGGTCGGTGAGCATGCCAACATGCTTGCCGGCGGTCAGAGCCGCCGCCATCTCGATCGGCGCCTGGTTGCGTGTGCGGATCAACTGCCCCATCGAAGCCGCGCGGATGCGTTGGATCTCGCGCGCGACGATGGGGTTGTTCGGCATCCGGTAAACGACCGCGGAATCCATCCCGTATGAGGCAGGCCCCAACGCCGCGAGCTCCCAGTTGCCGAGATGAGCGGAGAAGCACAAAGCGGGCTTGCCGTCGGTCAGCATGTCGATAAACAGCGCCACGTCGTCGGACTGGATGCGCCCCTGGTGCGGGTTGGTCGAATCGAAGTCCCAGAGCTTCTCGAGATGCACATATTCACCCGCGACACGGCCCAAATTGTCCCACTCCGCCTTTAGCGTAGCCTGATGCCAGGCATTGTCCTTCTCGGGGAACGCGGCACGAATGTTCGCGAGCCCGACGCGATGCACCGGCAGCCATGGGCCAATGGTGCGAGCGACGGCAGCGCACACCCTGGGCGCGCGCTCGGGGCCGAGCCGGCGCATCAGCGCGAACAGCGCGAGCACGATGCCGCCGACGACCCAATCGCTGAGGCGGCGCGACCAGCGGGACAGACGTTTCATGGTTGGTGTCAAAGCTGGACTTACCCCGCGACCGAAGCCGGACCGATTCCCTCGATCACATCTCGACGAGGATTTTTCCGAACACGTCACGATGCTCCAGCCGCGCCACCCCGGCACGGAAATCTTCCAGCTTGTAAATCGTGTCGATCACCGGACGCACGCCGCTCGCGATCCGGTCCAGTGCGCGGCTGAGCGCGGAGATAGGCGACCCGAACGAGCCGATGATGCGGTACTGCTGCTGAAACAACTGCATCAGGTTGATCGATGCCACAGGTCCTGACGTCGCGCCGCAGATGACAAGCCGGCCGCCCCGTTTCAACACGAGTAATGAGCCTTGCCACGTATCGGCGCCGACATGTTCAAACACCACGTCGACGCCCTTGCGCGCGGTGAGTTTTCGGGTCACGCCCTCGAACCGGTCTTCGCGGTAATTGATCACGTGGTCGGCGCCGAGCGCCTTCACCTTATCCGCCTTTTCCGCGCTCCCAACGGTGGTGATGACGGTGCAACCAATGGATTTGGCGATCTTCACGGCGATAGTCCCGATACCGGAACCGCCGGCATGGACCAGGATCGTTTCGCCGGGTTCGAGTTGGGCGTTGTCGAACAGCATGTGTTCCACGGTCGAATAGGCGACGCCAACGCAGGCGGCGTCGGTCATTTCGACGCCGTCGGGAATCTTCACCACGAGCCGAGCGTAATGGTTGGTCAGGTCCTGAGCCCAGCCGTCAACGTGAAAACCGCGAATGCCGAGGACGTTTTCGCAGAGGTTGTCGCGGCCGCGCAGGCACTGGCGGCACGTGCCGCACGTATATGCCGAGAAAGGCACGACACGGTCGCCCGGAGCGACATTGGTGACACCATCGCCGATCGAAACGACTTCGCACGCGGCCTCGGCGCCGACCGACAGTGGATAAAGGCGTTTGGCGAAGGCCATCCCGCGCAGGCCAAACACATCGATGTGATTGATGCCCACGAACCTTACCCTGAGTTGCACCTCTCCCGGGCCGGGAGGGGCCGGCGGATCGAGTTGGCGCAGTGCGAGTTCCTTGTCTGACAACATCTGCAAGGCGCGGATCTGGTTCATGCGGCTGACATTCTCGTTTCCACCGCGCCCACGCCGGAAAATTCCGCTCGGATCGTGTCGCCGGGATTGATTGGGAACTGACGGGTGAACGAGCCGCTCATGATAATATCGCCGGTTTTCAGGGACCGCCCAAACTCGGCGAGTTTCGTCGCCAGCCATACGACCGAGTTCAGCGGATTGCCCAGTACCGCGTCGCCTGTGCCCGTGGCTGCTGTCCGACCATTGATCATGACCTGAACCTCGACTGTTTCCAGGCTCGCGGGCAGCGGAGCGGGATCGCCTAATATCACAGTCTTCTGTTGGGCGTTGTCGGCAAGGGCGAGGGCAAGTTGTTCCGTCAGATTCCCGCGGGTTTCAATGATTTCCAGCGAGGGGCATACCGCGTCAACGGCTGCCCGGGCGTCGTCCAGTGTAACTGCGCCCGAGAGATCCTTGGCCAGGCGCAGGCACAATTCGTTCTCGAATCCTGGATTGATGAGGTCAGCGGGTGCGAATACGTGGCCGGAGGGACAGGTTTCCAGAATACATCCGAACACCGGCTCATGGACGTTGAATTGTTGTTGGATCGCTTTGGAGGTCAGGCCGACCTTCCAGCCAATCTGCCGTTCCCCGGCCGCCAGGCGGCGGGCCATGAGGCCGAATAAAACTTCGTAAGCCTCGTTCGTTGTGAGTTTGTCGTGCCACGCCTCCGGGAACCATTCGCCCCGGGCACGGGCGGCCCAGAAGGACTCGATAGCGGCGGAGGCATCGAAGGTATGCATGAGGTCTTCCCGACAGCAGCCGTAACAGGTCGTTGAGAGGGGATAAGGGCACGCGAGGAAATGGCAAGCCCATGCGCCGGAAGGGCGCTTTCTACCTCCACGAGGAAAGAGCCAGGTTAAAAAGTCTTCATCTGTCAATAATCCGGAACCAACTCGGAAGCTGTGCCGTTCGCACAGGCTGACCGAGCGCTAGCGTCGGGCCGGATCGGGCCCATTCGCACTTGTGACAATGGACCCAAAGCAATGAATGTTCACCTTGACATCAATTTGCTGCAACCCGCGATCGCGCTGGTTGCGGGGATTTTGATTTTGCTGGTTCCGAGGCTGTTGAACTATGTGGTTG
>JBEKGV010000660.1:0-3987 GCA_050012615.1 Acetobacteraceae bacterium
GTGCTGGCGCGTGCGTTTTTGCTGGCGCGCGGACGGTTGACGCTGATCGGTGCCGGCGGCGTGGTCTCCGGAGCCGGCGCCCTGACCAAGATCCGGGCGGGCGCATCGCTTGTGCAGCTTTACACCGGGTTCGCCTGGCACGGACCAGCGCTGATCCCGCGTCTTAAAGCCGAGTTGGCCGCCGCCCTGAAAGCCGCCGGTTTCGCTCGGGTTCAGGACGCGGTAGGCACGGCGGCACAAGAACTTTCGGAACATTGATCCATGCGGTTTCTCACTGGGTTCTCTCAGATCGCCTCGGCGTATGACGGGTTCGTGCTCGACCTTTGGGGCGTCATCCATGACGGGGTCAACGCTTTTCCGCACGCCGTCGATTGCCTCGCCGAGTTGCGCGACGCCGGCAAGAAGACGCTGTTGTTGTCGAACGTTCCGCGACCGAACGATGCCGTGCGGACGATGATGCGCCGGATGGGGATCGACGACGCGCACTACACCGATGCGGGGAGGCGGTGCGCCGCGCTTTGCAATCTCCGCCGGATGCGTGGTGGTCCGCGCTCGGCGAACGCGTCTACCACCTCGGCCCGGAGCGCGATCGTCCGGTGCTGGAGGGTTTGCCTCTCATCACCGTCGCCAATCCGGCCGAGGCGGATTTCGTTCTGAACACCGGTCCGGACGATCATCGTAACCCAAGCGATATGAACGAGTTCGAACCGACATTGCGAGAATGCTTTGAGCACCGGCTGCCGATGATTTGCGGCAATCCGGACCTGGAGGTCATCCGCGGCGGGGTAAGGGTGTTGTGCGCCGGATCTTTGGCGGTGCGGTATCAGGCGCTTGGCGGAGACGTGCGCTCGATTGGGAAACCCGATCCGGCGGTTTACCATGCGGTGCTGGCCCAGTTGGGATTGCCTTTGGAGAGGGTGCTGGCGGTGGGGGATTCGTTACGGACAGATATCGCAGGCGCCACCGCGGCGGGGTTGGCTTCGTGCTGGGTGCTGGATGGGCTGCACGGCGAAACGTTACGGGGCACAGACGGATCCTACGACACTGTTGAGGTGGAAGCGGAGGCTCAGGCCGCGGGAATGGCGCCGGTGGCGGCGATGGCGAGGTTCAGTTGGTAGGGCGTTACGATCGTGCGATAGGGATCAATGAGCGGGCGGCCTGGGATGTTTCACTGCCGTTAGGAAGTATTTACCACGGAGAACACGGAGGCCCACGGAGCAGTAAGAATTATGGGCGCTTCGCGCTTGCGTCTGATCGCACACCGCGCGAAGCGCCAAACATCTTCTCCGTGCAACACCGTGGTCCTCGGTGTTCTCCGTGTTAAACCTTCCTTGATTGCCGCGGCCCGGGGATAATGTTTCGGCAGTGAGAATTTAATTGTGGTGGCGTATTGTATCGGGTCGCTGATGAACGCTTTTTAATCCGATACACCGGGATCGGACCCTCGGGAACCCGGGATGTGGTCTCGCATTGACCCCTTACGATCTAACAGGAGTTCGATCATGAGAACCATTAAACCACTGATGTTCGCGGCCTTGGCCGGCCTGCCGCTCGCCATCGTTCCGGCGATGGCGCAGACTGAAACGCCAGCCCAGGCTTCGACCTCCTCAAGTACGACTTCTCAAGGTACGACCTATTCCCAATCGGGGCCGGCAACGGACCAATCGGTGACGACTGTGCCTCGGCAGGCAGGCAGCATGAGCCCCGAAAACGCGGGCGGCGGCGCTGGCGCCGGGGGCGGCGAAAGTGGCGGTTCCGGCGGCGGTGGCTCCGGCAAATAGCGGTGGCGGTTGATCGTTTCTCGGGCCAGGTCAGGCCCGTCAGTGACCAACATTGGCTTTGCGTAAAGGGCCGGCGTAACGCCGGCCCTGATTTTCATGGCCGGTTCAGGCCAAGGAACCGCGCGAACGCCGCCAGTGTCGTGTCGGAGACGTGATGTTCGATCCCTTCCGCGTCCAGTTCCGCCGAGTCGGCCGGAACTCCGACGGCGCGCAGCAGGTCGACGACCACCCGATGGCGTGAGCGAACGCGATCGGCCAAACGTTCCCCAGGCTCGGTCAGGAAGACGCCACGGTAGGGCTTCGCGACCGCCAGCCCCTCGCGTTTCAGCCGTCCGATCGTTTTGATCACAGTCGCGTGCGACACGCCCAGGCGGCGAGCGATATCGGTGGGGCGGGCCTCGCCGTTCAAGGCGTGCAGGTCGGAAATCAATTCGACGTAGTCTTCCAGCAACGCTCCCGATTGCGCTGTGCGCGCCTTGCCGAAGCGGATCGCCTGATCCGGTTCTTCCGGCATCATCCTGGGCGTTGGCTCTGCCATCCCGTGCGCTCGGATCCTGCTCGCCGATCCCGGCGGAAGGACCGGGTTACATCCCGGCCGTCTGTCCCAACAACACCATGTTGAGCCCGAGCACAACTACCGTCCCCAGGAGGGCCACCACCCGGATCATGACACCGGGTAAAAAGGCGCCCATCAGATCGCGCCGGAATACCAGAATCATCAATGCGATCATCGGCACCGGCAGCGCGAGGCTCAGCACGACCTGGCTCATCACCAGCGCCAGGGTTGGGTTCACGCCGATGGCCACGACGATGAAGGCCGGCAGCATCGTCAGCAGCCGCCGCAGCCACAGCGGAGTCCGGAAGCCAACGAAATCCTGCATGATGGTTTGGCCCGCCATGGTGCCGACGACAGAACTCGACAGGCCGGACGCCAACAGCGAGGTCATGAACACCAACGCCGCGAACCCGCCCATCAGCGGCAGCAGCGTGTGATAGGCGGTTTCGATCTCGGCCACCTCGGGGTGACCGGCATGGAACATCGATGCCGCCATCGCCACCATGGCCAGGTTCACCAACCCCGCGAAGGTCAGGGCGATCAACACCTCGGTGTTCGAATGACGGAGGACGGTGGCCTTATCCGCCCGGTTCCGCGTTGGCATGCGTCCCGGCATCAGCGCGGAATGGAGGTATATCGCGTGCGGCATGACGGTCGCGCCGACGATGCCAACCGCGAGCGTCAGTGCATCCGCGTCACGGATCTCCGGCACCACCGAGTGCCAGGCGAACAGCTTCCAATCGGGTGGGCTGATGAGGAGCTCGATGAGATAGCAAAAGCCGATCAGGCCCACGAACCCGGCGATGACCAGTTCGATCGGGCGGAAGCCTCGGGACTGCAGCGTGAGCAACCCCCAGGTCAGCACCAATGTCAGGCCGAGGCTGGTCAGCAACGGCAGGCCAAGCAGCAGGCTGAGGCCGATCGCGGCACCGACCGTTTCGGCGAGATCGGTCGCCATGGCGGCGATTTCGCTGGCGACCCACATCGCGAGGGTCACGGGACGGGGAAAATGGACGCGGCACAGCGAGGCGAGGCTCTGTCCGGTGACGATGCCAAGCCGGGCCGAAAGCGCCTGGAACAGCATCGCGATCAGGTTCGCGAGCAGGACCACCCAGAGCAGGCCATAGCCATAGCGAGCGCCGGCCTGGATATTGGTCGCGAAATTGCCCGGATCCATATACGCGACCGAAGCAATCACCGCCGGGCCGGCAAAGGGCAGGAAGGCTTGCAGGCCTCGGCGTTGGCCCAACAAACTTTCCTGGCCGGCGCGCATGGTACGACCGGTCAACCCGGCCGGAAGAGCGGCTGACGAAACGGTCGGGGCGTGGACGACGGCGTCGCTCATTCAGGCATCTGTCCCATTCGGACATTTCGTCCATGTCGGCCGGGGTCCGCGGATTTGCCGCGGCCTCAGCCATGTTTTGCACCTTAGGGCACAGAATGTAGCCATGGGTACATTCTGTCGCAAGAGGTTGATGAGCTAAGTTTCGATGAATTGAACCGATTGCCATGCGAGCCGGCGGCCAGGCCTTAGCTGGACTTTATCGAATCACGCGGCATGGGCGAGTGCGTTTGCGGCGCGATCCCACAACTCGCGAGGAATTTTAATGCTGTCCCGGCGGCGCCAGGACATGAAAGAAACCTGGTGAT
>JBEKGV010000661.1:0-3522 GCA_050012615.1 Acetobacteraceae bacterium
TCGGCGCGCGATGTCCACACCTTCTCGCCTGAGGATAGTGACAATCTGGTCGTCGGATAAAATGCCGTTGGGTGCCTCGGCGCCAATCAACTGGCGGATCCGGTGCCGCACCGCCTCGGAACTGTGACTGACGCCGCCATCCACCGCGCCGATCGAGGTGGTGAAGAAATATTTAAGTTCGAAAATCCCACGCGGGGTCGCGATATATTTGTTCGACGTCACCCGGCTGACGGTACTCTCGTGCATCTCAACCGCCGTGGCGATGTCGCGCAGGATCAGCGGCCGCAAATACGCCACGCCCTGGCGCAGAAACCCATCCTGCAATCGCATGATCTCGGCGGCGACTTTCAGGATCGTTTGCGCACGTTGCTGCAACGACCGCACCAGCCAGTTCGCGCTCGCGAGTTGATCGGCCAGGAACACACGGTCGGCCTTGTTCGCGCGCGGCGTGACGCGCGCGTGATATCCTTCATTCACCAATATTCTTGGCATGGTGTCGGGGTTCAGCTCGATCACCCAACTGTCGCCGGGTGCCGCACGCATCAGCAGGTCGGGTACGACCGCACGCACCGGCTCGACATCGAACGACGCGGCGGGCTTTGGGTCGAGCGCGCGGATCTCGGCGATCATCTCCGTCAGATCCTCGGCATCGACGCCGCAACGAGCCATCAGACCACGCAGGTCGCGGCGGGCCAGCAGCTCCAGATTGTCCAGCAACGTTTGCATCGCCGGGTCGAGCCGGTTCTTGTCGGCGAGCTGCGCTCCGAGGCACTCTTTCAGGTCGCGGGCGAACAGACCGGGCGGATCGAACCGCATCATCACCCGGCGCACTGCCTCGATCCGTTCGAGCGGCAATACCATCGCACGCGCGATCGCCGCCGGCTGCGCTGTCAGGCGGCCGGCGGGACACAGCAAGGCGATCAGATGCGCGCCGATCATGCGGTCGATCGGGTCGGTGAAGGTCAGTCGCAGTTGCTCGCCGAGATGGTCACGCAGGGGAGGGCGGTCGTCCGCCACATCCTCGATCGTGCGGTCATCGCCGGAGAACGACAGATTGCCGCCGCGCCCCTCGAAGGAGCCCATGGTCGGTCCGCCATCGGCGGGACCACCGGGGTCGTAATCCTCGGCATGCACGCTATCGAGCGGGGCCGCGGTCTCGGACGGCAGCCGGTCGGCCCGCGCCGCGTCTGCCGCGTCTGCGGGCACGTCGGTGCGCAACTCGATCTGGTCCAGGGCTGCCCGCTCGCCGATCGGCGCGTCGGCGGCCTCGTCGCGCTCGAGCAGCGGATTGCGCTCCAGCTCGCGCTCGACGAACGTGGTGACTTCGATGTTGGAATATTGCAGAAGCTGGATGGCCTGACGCAGCTGGGGCGTCATGACCAGCGTCTGGCTTTGTCGTAGGTCTAAACGTGGGCCGAGCGCCATGATACCGCGATTAGCGGTCCTGGGCGGTCGGGGTCAATGGCTCTCGCGGCATTTTAGATGCAAGAAACGTGCTAACATGCCGGGTCCCATCGCCCACAACAGTCATGACAGGGCTTGAAACCGCCGTCTTCCCCCTCCTGATCGGGGGATCGCCATGACATGAAAAGAACGGTGGCCGGCGATGACGAAGCGCCGGGCGCTTAACGTCATTGCCTGACCCGGACCCGGTAATCCGTCACCCCGGGCCTGTCGTCCTGCCTGGTCCGGTTAGCCTTTCATAAACGATTTGGCTTTAGGTCTGCGTGGTGTGAGACGTTCGGCTGAGTGTGATGGGATCAACGTCACCGAACGACGCAGCGGAAAGGCGGCACTATCATGGAAACTTTACCCGCGCCCACCGGGGTTATCGTCGCCGACGACGATGCCATGATCCGAAGCATCGTTCGAGCTAACCTGGAAGCTGTCGGTCTGGAGGTATTTCTGGCGTACAACGGACAGGAAGCCGTGACTCTCGCTTCCAGGATGCGAGCCTCGCTGGTCATACTCGATATCAAAATGCCGAAGCTCGACGGCCTGCTCGCGTGCGCCCAGATCCGTAAGCTGCCCGGCTATGAAACCACCCCCATCGTCATGCTGACGTTCGACGACAGGGAGTGGGCCCAGACCAAGGCATCTCGCGCCGGGGCAACGATGTTCCTGGTCAAGCCGTTTGGCTCGGCCGCGCTGATGCTGGCATTGTCGGAGTATCTTCCGCTCGACGAGACCACGCGACAGACGATCCAGGCCAACGCTGTTCGAGCGGCCGGAGGCAAGGCTTTCGCCAAAATGCGCTCCTGACCTTCGTCCAGCCGTGCGGCCGGCCCGTATCGCATCGCCAGTCCCGGGTCGCCAGTCTCAGGTCGCCGGCGCGCCGGCCGCCGCGTTCACCTGGTCATGGCGCGGCGACGGCGCTTGCCGCGAGTTCCCGCCGCATCACTCCGACCGCCAGCTCGATGGCGATCGCGAGCTGATCGGCGCGCGCGGTCGCGTCCTCCGCGCCGCTATCAGCGGCCAACTCGAACTGCCGGGCGGCACTGGCGAGGGACATAAAGCCGAACGCACCCGCTCCGCCGGCGATGCGATGCGCGGCTTCGGCCAGGACGGCGTGGCGGGCAACCATACCCGGCTCGCGCAGTTCACCCAGCAGCGCTTCACCGCACCCGGCCAACGTTCGCATGTGGACCTCGACTTCTTCCGGCCGCAGCAACGCGGTGGAGTCTTCGAACATGGCACGGTCGAACAACGGGACCCTCGGTTGAACGCTGTCTGAGGCTACCGCCTCGGCCATCATGGCGCCTGCCGCCGGCGCCACGTTCCCGACCGCCGCGAGCAGCGCATCTTTCGTGAACGGTTTCGAGACATGAGAGCCCATCCCGGCCTGCCGGCAGATTTCAACCTGTTCGGCGAAAGCCTGCGCGGTGACGGCCACCACCGGAACGGCGCCATACGGCGGTGCCAGCGCGCGGATTCGCCGGGTCGCTTCCAATCCGGTCATGCCAGGCATTCTCACATCCATCAGAATGATATCGAAAGCCTCGGTTGCCGCCAGTTCGACCGCCTCGGCGCCGTTGTCGACGCAGACCACCTCGTGCCCGCCGAATCTGAGAAATCCGGCGGCGATGTCGCGGTTCAGCGCTTCGTCGTCGACGACAAGCAGCCGCAAACCCCGACGAACGATCTTTGGCGGCGGCGCTTCGGCCTCCTGTTCCGGCTGAACCACGCGTCCCGCCGGCAGCTCCAGCCAGAACACACTGCCGCCGTTCGGATTATCCTCGTACCCGATCCGCCCACCCATAAGCCTTACAAGCCGCGCGGCGATGGCGAGCCCCAGACCGGCGCCTTCAATCCCGCTGACGGTGTTGGCATTCAGCCGCTCGAATGTCTGGAACAATTTGTCGAGGTGCCGAGCCTGAATTCCCGGTCCGCTATCGGCCACCTCGAGACGCACGAACGCACCGTCTTCTGTCGGTCGCGATCGTAATTCGATCGAACCGGTGGGCGTGAACTTGATGGCGTTGCCAAGCAGATTGATCAGCACCTGCCGCAGTCGCACGGGAT
>JBEKGV010000662.1:0-3516 GCA_050012615.1 Acetobacteraceae bacterium
AGTTCAGTGCGAGTGCCGCCCAGGTGGGTCTTGAGCCTCCCGCGCAATGTTCCTTGTGCTGATCCAACATAAAGGACGCGACCGTCGAGCAAACGGGCGTAAACAGCGCCACGCTCCCTCAAGAGAGTTTCATTCAGCCATTCGATGCGTTCACCTCGGCCATCATGCGCCCAATATCGGCAGACAGGGACGAACTGGTCGGGAAAGCCCAAGGTCACTGAGATTTTTCCTCCACCAACCGGTGAACAGTCCGCACGCTTCGTCGATCTGTTCCGGATCCTGCTTCGATCGCTCGTCAGAATGAAGACATTTCACGATCGCCCGGAACGTCGACGCGTCACCCGAGCCCGCTGTAGACCCTGTGCCACACCAGGCGGCTGACCTCCAGGATGTCCGCGCCGTCCGTTGGCCACATACCCTTGACCTCGTCGTCTTCCAGGAGCTCGTCCACTACCCAGTCCGCGGCGTCCTCCGCCTCCTCATCATCGTCATCGATGACCTCGAAGCGCTCGTGCGCCTCGTCGAGTAGGTCGGACACATGCGGGTGAGAGTATACGCGCTCCGCGATAGCCTCGCGCTCCCGATCAGTCATCCCACACCTCCGCCCTTCTCGTCGTCATCGAGGCGGGGAGTCTTCGGGCTTCCGCCCCAACGCCAAACAGGCGCGCCTTCGCGAACGAGAACGCGCCTGCCTGGACTCAAGGCTGCCCGAGGCGGAAAGCCCACGGGCACCCGCGGACCATCGGCCGCGAAAGCTTGCCGCGCACTTGCACCCCGCTTGATGGCCATTTCTTAATCAGACCGTTTCACGCGAAAAAGGCGCGCCTGGCGCGGAACGAGGGAGTACCCTGAGTACATTCCGGCTCTCTCATCGTGGCGGCAAAACGTACATGGTGCCCTGGCTTCTTCAGATACGAAGGACAGGCACATGGCTCGGAATACGACGACGAAAGAGGATAGTGTTGCCGGCGGCATCGCTTCCACCGAAAAAGAACCGATGTTTGTTGAGGTTCCGGCCGGACCCATCGCTCAGGCGTGGCTCGCTGAATATTCCGACAAACTCACGGACGACGATCTGAAAAGGTGGCTAGAGGCGTGTCCTCGCCTTTGAGCGAGTTCTAACCACCTGCGGCATCTCGGCGACAACGGCGATGCGCCCCGAGGTGTAAGGCTACGCGATTGTCAAAGCGGCCTTCAAGGCGATGAATTATCAACAACCCGACAATTCATCCGCTTTCCGTTTCGGGCGTAGAAGGAAGAATGGCAGAATCGCGCTCTGCACTGTTCCGAGCCGCCCGTGCCCTGAAATCAGGCAGCGTAACATAGCGTGACAAAAAGCCGCCGTTCAGATTTCACCCTCAGACTTATCCACTGATTCGGGGGATGACTTTCCGATGGCTGTCGCTGGACTGTGCACGCGCCTGTTTTGGCGTCTTCAGGCCCGCTTAAGTAGATTCCGAATCTGCCGCGGCGTCGACAAAACCTACAGGCTGCCTGCGTTCCATTGGATGGAGGCAGGTATATGGCGGCTCGTGACGATGACTTGCCGGATGTCGAGAGGGCCACCGGCGAAGAAGGGCAGGCTTCCGCTTCCGTCGAATCCCCGAAGGGTGACATCGCCGAGGCGTGGCGCGAGGAATTCGATGAGGAGCTTACGTGGGGTGGTCTCGTGAGATGGTTGGATGAAACAGAGTGAACACGTACCTTATCGTTCCGGACGGGCTGAAATTTCAGATAATCGAGACATCGCCTGACGGCAGCGAATATTTCGTGCGCGGCTTTTACAGCAAGACGGATGCGCTGGTCTGGATCGACGACTACGACCGGTTGCTCGCTCGCAGGCATGCACACGCGGCTCGGAACGCGCGTCCTTAGCGCCAGCACCAAATTGGCGACCGCGTTCACCGCCGACACCGCGGCGGCTGCCTCGTCCTTGATCTGTCCCAACGCACCGCGAAGCCGATCACTCCGCCAATCCCAGAAAATGCACCCCGCACGGATCGTGCATATGTTCGGCCGGCATCCGGAGGCAGTCGCTGGTAACGATCCGGCGCAGTTCAGGCACCGGCAGGTCCGCCCCGTGCACGGGTCAGGTCACGAAGACGCGTAGCCGGCTGCGGCGGTTGCATACCACCCTCCAGAGCTGATCGGCGCGTGGGCGCCCCAGCACTGGCGGCCGACAATGCGGCAAAGCCCGCCACACTGTCCTCGGGGCTTCACCTCGGGCACCCCCAGGACAACGGCCTTACCTTGAGGCCGAACCTCGCTGGCCTGGCTGATTTCCATGAGTCGGCGCGTCGGGAGTTTCTGCTCGGGTCCGACCAGATGATTCGCCGCGCTGCTGTGTACTGCCTCCAGAGTTAGCCTCACGGCCCAACCGCAGGATATGGTCGACGTTCCGAATGCGCTCCGGACTCGGTCCGATGCTTCCGGCCGGACGTTGATTAGGTCGCATTTGCTTGCCCCATCTATGGTGGAAGTCCGCCAGGCCCAGCTGGGTTCCGACGGGCTGATAGAAAGTCCGCGTCAGGAACGATGGACAACTCCTCGAGCACAGAATAGTACATCCGGGCGAAGGATTGCAAGAGGGCGCAACTGCAGGTTGCGTCGAACCCTCCCCTCCGGTTATCTACGGTCAGAAAACCCCAAACCGACCGTTCGTCAATGGCACTGCCGTGACTCAGCAGCGTGATCGGAACCACCAAACACGCGGCATAGTATCGCTTCCAATCTGGACGGATATTCCTGTAGCGACCTAGCGCTGCCATAAGTTTCAGGTGGTTGCAAAGGAAGTGAGTCGCCGCACCATCTGTCAGAATGTGGTTAAAGGCGGTGTTGTCCTCGTATGAATACCAACCCAATGATTCGTCGATCGCCCCGCGATTGTCGATTGAAGTCTGATCTCTCGCGACGGTGCGCAGGCGCTTGTTGGGGCCATCGAGCAATTTTATAGAAACATGGGCCCGATGGCCCGTGTACTGTGAAAAAAGAACTGACACCCTATTAAGAGTGTGAACCAGAAATCGGTCGACCTCACCGCCCAAGGCGCGGATATCGCCATTTGGAGGGAACGTGCGAATTTCCGTCAATATGTTCGCGTACTGCAGGAAGATTTCATCGATTACCCCGATGCTACTAAGTCGGCGGCCGAGGCGTCGACGTTGGAGGCCTGTCCCAATCGCAAGTACCGCCACAAAAGCTGCGGCAATTAGCCAGCGATATTCCAATAAGTCCGAATAGACCCAAGTGGGCAACAGGGGTCCGAATGGCTCGACGGGCGTGCTGATGCTGCTTTTGTCGGCGCGATTGGCATAGTTCACGATGGCCGTCACGATGAAGGCGACAGCGACAAAGCCCCAGCCCACAATGCCGATGGCGTAGTACACGCTCGAAAGGAAGGCGCTCTGCCTCCCAATCCATGCCATCAGCCCCTTTTTCTGGCTCGGCGGATCCAGCGGACCTCTCCGATTCCCTGCCTCTCCGAAACAATCAAAGCACAAATCGATATCTGTCAAA
>JBEKGV010000663.1:0-3497 GCA_050012615.1 Acetobacteraceae bacterium
CAACCTGCATCGCGTTCTCCACCAGCAGGAAGATGCCGGTGATGAAGTCCTGCACGAGCTTCTGCGAGCCGAAGCCCAGTGCCACACCGAAGATGCTGGCGCCGGCCAGCAGCGGACCGATGTTGACGCCAAGCTCGCTCAGTGCCGTGAGGACGATCAGCACCATCAGCGTGATGAGCAGCGTGTTGCGCAACAGCGGGACGATCGTGCGCAGCCGCGCGGCACGGATCGTGGCTCCCTGCTGCGTGAGGCCGTCCAGATAGACCTGCATCGCGACGTTGATCGCCTCCCACAGCGCGACCGCGACGCCGAGAGTAACGAGCAGCGTGCCGACCGACCCGGCGAGCCGGCCGCCCAGAGCGCCCTGGCTGAACCAACCGGTGGCGTCGATCCCGCAGACCTGCAGGAACAGGATGGCCGCCACCCCGCCAATGACCAATCTGATGAAGATGCGCAGCGGGTTGCGATACCGGGCCATCCGCTCCTCGATGCGGGTGACACCGGGGGTGTCTGTCTGTGACACGGAGAACGTCCGGTCGAGCGCGCCCACCAGCACGATATCCGCGACGCGCGCGCCCAGTCCGATGAGGATGGTGTAGAGCATGAAGTGGATAAGTTGCTCGAACCCGTCGCGGGTTTCGGCCGCGTAGATAATCCAGGCGCCGGCGATGAAGATGATCGCGTAAATGTGCCACACGCCCGCCAGCATGTGGCGCATCGTGGCGAAGCGCCCGTCTTCCGAGCCGCACAGCCACGCGGCGACGCGCTTCCGGGATTGCAGCACCATCACGGCGAGCATCACATGGATGAGCAGGCTCAGCAGCCGCAACACGCCCTGCTGGGTGTCGCTATCCATCCCGAACAGCAGGGCCAACTGCGAGACCGCGTAACCGAACACGATGGCGATGGCGATGCGGTGCACCCAGACCATGAGGTAACGCGCGGCCTCGTCCTCGACCGGCAGTAGCCGCAGCTTCGACGACGGTGCGCCAAAGGTCGCGCGTGCGACCACGCCGACGATGCGGACGATGACGTAAGCATCGACGATCGCGAGAATGACGGTGCGGACCGTGCTCGATTGCGCGATGGGCGTGCCCAAAAGCAGTGTCGCGATAGCCATGAAGGCGAGGGGCGGCAGCAGGTCCACCGTCGCCGCGAGCAGGATGAACGGCAGCCGGCGCAGCAGCGGCCACCCGTCCTTCTGGTTGGTTCGGTAAGCCGCGAGCGCGGTGTCCGGATCAGGCGCGTCGGCGTTGGCTTCGGCGTCGTCACGATGCGCATCGGTGGCGAGCGACTGATAGACGCGATGCGTCAGGCGCCAAACGAGGTACTCGCCGCCAAACGCGATCAGCAAAACGCACAGGAGTCTCCCCGCCGCGATCGCGCCTTTGAGCAACCGCGCGGGATCCTTGCTGACGCCCTGCGCCCAGAGCAGCAGATCGGGAATATCGGCGATGCCGCGGACCGCGAGCACCAAACTCCCCGACACCGTATCGGCCAGACGTTCGCCGCGCGCGATCAACTGGGCTCCCAGGCTGTCGGGCTTGAGCGCGGCGACCGGCTTCGCCGCGGCGGGCGTGGTGGTACCGGAAGGTGCCACCGCGGCGAGGGTAGCGGGCGCGGCGGTCGAGCCGGCCGGCGGAGCGGCTTTCTGTAAGTTCTCCAGGGTCGTGATCAACAGGGCCCGGCGCGCCGGATCGGTTAGCGTGTCGATGAGTTGCTGTAGGTCGGTTGAACTCATCGTCGTTGCCGGAGCGCCGGCCTGGTTCGCGTGATCAGCCGTCGCCGATGGTACGGCGAAGGCGGGCGTGGCGAAGGCCCAGAGGGCGAACATCAGGAGAATCGACGACAATCGAAGATCAGGGCGCATGAGGCCTCCTCGCCGGCAACAACGCACCAAATCGGTATCCGATCCAAGGTACGCCCGGCGAAGGGCCAGGTGATGTGCCCCGCCGTCATCCCGGGGCGTGACTCAACGGGCGCTAAATCAGGGGTGCGTGCCTCAATTCGTGCGCATGGCTGGGTCAAGCCCGACCCCTATCGAAAAAATGGGCCAGGCCATGACGAGAAGAGTGGAAGGGACGTCGGTCCCGACCGTCCCATTTGCGCCTTTTTGCGGTTCTTTGCGTTTTTTGCGTTCATTCGTTCAAGCCTCCGTGCAGGACGAACCGCAACCGTTCACCGCCGGTTAAGCGAAAGCAAATCGCAAAAGACGCAAAGAACCGCAAAGAACGCAAATGTGACAGTTGGATGGGGCGCGCGTCAGTCTCGGCAGATGCAGCTTCGCTTCGGTCACGCCCTGCAGGTCCTTGAACGTCAAACCCGCCGCAAATCCAGCGTCCTTGGGTGTTCGCGGGATCGGGTCACGATCGGCTCCGGCATCTCGCCGGGCGTGTTGCCGAACGGGAAGAAGCGGGCACGCCGGCGGGCCTCGGCTTCGTTGGCGTTGACCGGACGGTGCTCGTAATGGCGGCCGCCGGGATGTGCGACGTGGTAGCTCATGCCCCCAAGCGAACGCCCGCTCCAGCGATCGAACACGTCGAACACCAGCGGCACGTGGACGCCGACCGTCGGGTGCAGCGCGCTTGGCGGGTTCCAGGCCTTGAAGCGCACCCCACCGACGTATTCGCCTTCTCGCTCGGTCGCATTGAGCGGCACGGCGCGGCCATTACAGGCGAGGGCGAAACGTTCTTCGATCCATCCGGTGACGCGTGCCTGCACCCGTTCCACCGAACTGTCGACGTAACGAACCGTGCCGGCGGCGCCGGTTTCCTCGCCCAGTACGTGCCAGGGTTCGAGCGCGGCGCGCAGTTCGATCTGCGCATCGTGCACCGGAACCGAACCGATGTGCGGGAACCGGAACGCCAGATGCGCTGCGAACCAGGCCGGGTCGAGCGAGTGGCCGCGCGCGTTGAGTTCGTCGAGCGCATCGATGAAATCCTGCTCCACGTAATGCGGCAACATGAAATCGTCGTGCACGCGAGTGCCCCAGCGGATCAACTGGCGCTCATAAGGCGAAGCCCAGAACGCCGCGACGGCGGATCGCATCAGCAGCATCTGAGCTGCGGCCATGCGCGTACCGGGCGGCATTTCCAGCGCGCGGAACTCCACCAGGCCGCGCCGGCCGGAGGCGGAGTCAGGCGTGTACAACTTGTCGATACAGAACTCGGTGCGATGCGCGTTGCCGGTCATGTCGGTCAGAATGTTGCGGAACAATCGATCGGTCATCCACGGCGGGACGGTCGTATCCGTGCGGATCTGCGAGAACGCGATCTCCAGTTCGGCGAGGCTGTCCTGCCGCGCCTCGTCGATCCTGGGATGCTGGCTGGTGGGCCCGATGAACTGGCCGCTGAACAGAAACGACAGGCTGGGATGGTTGTGCCAAAAGCCCAGTAACGACTTGAGCAAATCGGGACGGCGAAGAAATGGAGAGTCGGCCGGGGAGGCGCCGCCCATGACGACGTGGTTGCCGCCCCCGGTGCCGACATGGCGGCCAT
>JBEKGV010000664.1:0-3489 GCA_050012615.1 Acetobacteraceae bacterium
ACCAAACCTTCCCGGTGATATTGGCGTAATCCGGCAACAAACCCATCAGCGCTTTCAGGCTGACGCTTTTGCCTGACCCTGACTCACCAAGAATCGTCAATGTTTCTCCCGGACGGAGTGCGAACGAGGCGCCGTTCACCGCCGGCACATCGGTATCGCGGCGGCGAAATCGCACGGTCAGGTCTTCAACCCGCAATACTGGTGGCTCGGTCGTCCCGATGTCAGGCATGCGGGATCCCCATCGCCCGTTGCGCGTTCGGCAGGTGGCAGGCAACGAGGTGCGGCAACGCCTCGTCGAAGCTGCCGTCCAATGGAGGCGCCAACGCCGGAACTTTCTCCGCGCACACGGCCTCGGCGAAGGCACACCGCGTGCGGAACCGGCATCCCGAGGGCGGGTTGATCGGATTGGGCGGATCGCCGGTCAACGGCATTTCCGTCGTGCGCCGGTCAGGATCGAGTGTCGGCCTGGAGGCGAACAATGCACGCGTATAGGGATGGCGCGGATGACGGTAGATATCCTCGACCGGACCGGTTTCCACCACGCGGCCAAGATACATGACCATGAGCCGGTCGCTCATATACTCGACGACGTTCAAATCGTGGCTGATGAACAGATAGGTGAGATTGAATTTGTCCTTTAGTTCGCTCAGCAAATTGAGTACTTGCGCCTCGATCGATTTATCGAGCGCCGCGACCGCTTCGTCTAAGATAACCAGCCGCGGCTCCAGGGCGAGCGCACGTGCGATGTTGACCCGCTGGCGCTGGCCTCCGGACAGCTCGTGCGGATAACGGCGCGCGTATTGCCTGGGGTTCAGCCCAACCTGCATCAGTAAACCTTCAGCGCGGTCATAAGCTTCCTTGCGCGCAACCCCATGCATGCGCGGCGCGTAGGCGACGCTCTCGGCCATGGTCATCCGAGGATTGAGTGATGAATAGCTGTCCTGAAAGACCATCTGCATCTGCCGGCGCATTTCGTTCACCGAGATCCCGCGCTGTTCGCCGACCATGTCGCCGTCAAACACGACGGATCCGGCGTCCGGTTCCACAAGCCGCATCAGCAACCGGGCGGTAGTGGACTTACCGCAGCCGGACTCGCCGACAATGCCCAGTGTTTCACCTTTGCGGACGGAGAATGAAATGTCGTCGACGGCCTGCACGGTGGCGACCGTGCGGTTCAGCAAACCGCCATGGATCGGAAAATATTTTTTCAGATGCTCAACACGCAACAAGGGCTGTGCCGGACCGCCACGATCGCGCGGGTCGAGTTCCGTGCCGCGGTGGGAAGCGTTTGGTTCCAACGCGGCGCTCATTTACTCAGCCTCACGTCCATGGCGCTGCGGAACCCATCGCTCATCAGATTGAAACACATCGAGGTAATGAAAATCATCAGGCCGGGGAGGGCCGCGACATAGGGCTGCACGTAAATCGCCTGCCGCAACGAGTTCAGCATCAGCCCCCATTCTGCTTGCGGCGGCGTGACTCCAAGACCGAGAAATGACAGGCCCGCCGACAGAATGATCGAGACGCTGATCAGGCTGGTCGCATAGACCATGATTGGCCCGAGAACATTGGCGAGCACGTGATAGCGGATGATCTGCATCGTGGTAGTGCCGGACGCTCGCGCCGCTTCCACGAAATCGAGGTGCCGTGCCTGGGTGGTGACGGTTTCCGACACACGTACCATAGGCGGAATGAACACCACGGCCAGTGCCAAGATCGAATTGGTCAGACCGTTCCCCAGCATGCCGCAAATCGCGATCGCGAGCAGAATGGAGGGAAACGCATAAAACACATCCATCGTGCGCATGATCAGCGTGCCGACGATGCCGCCCGTATAACCCGCAACGATACCAAGGAAGCCGCCCACCACAAGCGAAATGCTGACCGGCAGGACCGCCGCGAGCAACGACAGGCGCCCGCCGTAACACAGCCGGGTCCAAAGATCCCGGCCGGTCTCATCGGTGCCAAGCCAATGACCTGGCGTGCCGATTGGCTTCAACCGCATCAGCACACTCCCCGTATAGGGATCGCTGGTGGCGACCAATGGTGCGCCCAGAGTGATGAACAGAATGCAAAGCAGGACGAGGGTGACGAAGATCGTCACCGGGTCACGCGACAAACGCTGCCCAACGGATTTCCAATAACCCGGCGCGGGAGCGGCCGTTAGTTCGGCGGCATCAGGCAGTGCCCGCGTGGCGAACTCGTCCATGGTGGCGTGGGACATCTGGATCTCCGCCCTCAACGCCGCATCCGCGGATCGATCGCCGCCTGGGCGATATCGACCAGCAGATTGAGCACGACGAAAAACGTCGCCAGCACCAGGATCGTTGCCTGCAGCACGGGAATATCGCGACGGAAGATCGCCAGGTTGAGCAGGTTGCCAGAGCCCGGCCAGTTGAACACGGTCTCCACCAGGATCGATCCGCCGAGCAGATAGCCGAACTGGAGCCCCATCAACGCGAGTACCGGCGGTGCCGCGTTCTTGCAAATATGCCGAATGACGGGCCAGCGCGTCAGCCCTTTGGCGGCCAGGGCTCCGACGAAGTCCTGGCCGATGATCTCCAGCACTGTCGCTCGGACCAACCGCCCAAGGACGCCCATTGGAATAAGCGACAGGGTGACGACGGGCAGCACCAGATATTGCAGCCGGTCGTATAGCGGTAACGAATCGTCGCCCATTCCCTGTGCCGGCAGGTAGTCGTTCAGCACCGCGAACGCCAGCACCAAAACGATCGCGCACCAGTAATGCGGCAGCGAAACGCCGGTGGTGGCGATAGCGGAGAACAGTTTATCCGGCCACCGTCCATGGTACAGCGCGGCGATCATGCCGCAGAGAATCCCCATGCTGAATCCCAGCATGGCGGCGAACACGGCGAGGATGAATGTATTGCCCAGTGCCGTGATGAGTTGGCCCCAGACGGGACTGGCGTTGAAGACCGATACGCCAAAATCGCCATGCAGCGCGCGCAGCAGCCACAGCAGATATTGCACGTAAAGCGGCTTGTCGAAGCCGAATGCCGCCTTCATCTGCGCGATGACCTCGGGCGAGGCCTCCGGCGGCATGAGCATGTCGATTGGATTGCCCGGCACGATGTGCACCAACCCGAACACCACGAGCGATACACCGAGCAGGATGGGGATCGCCTGGAGCAGTCTGCGAATGGCGAAGACAAGCATGAGGGGATTGATCTCCGGTCGCGAGCCGCTTACGCTGCACCGCAGCAATTTGCCCAAAACTAGCACAACGCCCTGGGCAGTCGAGTCCAAAAAAGTCAATGTTCCGTTCAACCAGAGGCAAGAGCCTTGCCAACCGGGGCAATCAGGAGGTTTCTCATGCACAATGCTGTCATCCACCCCGAGGTCGTCCGTCGTGTCACAGAGCGCCGAGGGGGGCTGCGCATTTTTGACAGCATTGTTCGTAAGCGTACTGCCCATATTGTAGTCGATCTGCAGAACGGCTTCATGGCGCCCGGTCAGGTCGCCGAAATC
>JBEKGV010000665.1:0-3488 GCA_050012615.1 Acetobacteraceae bacterium
CTCATGTTCCACGAACTGACCGTCGACAGCGTGCGCGAAACATTGCGCGGCGAGCCGGATACGACACGCCGCGCCACTCGCGCTAACATCGTCGCCCTGGACAAGGCCTTTGGCGATAACCTCACCTGGTTGGAGCGCTACCAGAGCCGCCCGGCCGACGGCACGCGCGAGATGGAGAAAGCGCCGATGTCAACCGGGGCGGCGGAGACCGCGGAACTGGTGGCCCGGGAGCCGGCGGAAACCGACACCCCCGCGGCCCAGGTTCCGCCGGCGCAACAGCCTGCGCCGGAGCCATCCTTCGCCGAGACCGAGCTCCACCTTACCGCTTCGCCCGAGGCGGTCGCCGCCTGCCGGGCGAACCCCGAGGCCATGGCCGCGCTCGAAGCCGGCGACGCCGAGCGGTTCGCGCGCGCGCTCGGCGTCGACGAGCCAAATGGCGCATTTCTGCTGGCGGCCGATGGCCCGGGGAGCCCATTCAAAGCTACGGTCATGTGCCGGTCGGAGACGGTAGCGGGTTCGCCGGATCATCGCCCGAACGGCGTCGCTGCCGGCGACGGGCACACGGGCAAAACCGGTTCAGCGTCCCGCGGACGATAGCGCCCGCCGTCGCTGGCCAGGTGGCGTGCCTCATGCGACAGAAGCCAGCTTCGCCGGCTGCAACACCTCGTCCAACTGCGCTGCCGTCAACATTCCCGTGAGCAACGCGAGTTCCCGCACGGTCCGCCCCTCCGCCAGTGCCTGTTTGGCGAGGGCCGCGGCGCGCTCGTAGCCAAGCAGCGGGACGAGAGCGGTCACGGTCGACACGCCGGCCTCGATGTGGCGGGCGCATTGTTCCGGCCGCGCCTCGATCCCGTCGATGCAACGTTCGGTGAACGTGCCGACGGCGTTCTTCAGCAACGACATCGATGACAGCTTTGCCGCGATGCGCTTCAGCACGCCGGAGAACATGACGAATCCGCCCATGTCCCAGCTCGCCTCCACGAGATTCGCTGACTGCACCGGGGGAAATCCGGAAATCCGCGCGAGCTCGCGATCGCGCGGTTGCCGTATCGCGGATCGGCGTCGATGCGGGTACCGATCGCGGTGCCACCGAGATTGACCTCGCACAACAGCCGGCTCGCTTCGTCGAGGCGCTGAATGTCTTCCCTTATCGTCGCGGCATAAGCGCCGAGTTCCTGGCCGACCGTCATCGGCACCGCGTCCTGCAACCGGGTGCGCCCGAGTTTCACGATAAGCGACGTCGCTTCCGCTTTCGCCTCGAACGCGCGCGCCAGTTTGTCGAGCGCTTCGCACAGCGGCGCGATCGACAGCAGCACCGACAGCCGGACCGAGGTCGGATAAGTGCCGTTGGTGGACTGCGACAAATTGACATGATCGTTGGGATGCAGCGCGTGGCGGTCAACGCGTGTGTGGCCCATCAGTTCGAGGCCGCGATGACTGATCTCCTCGTTGATGTTCATGTTGGTGGAGGTGCCTGCTCCACCCTGAAACACATCCACCGGAAAATGGTCGTGCCATTTTCCATCCATAATCTCCTGGGCCGCCGCGACAATCGCCTCGCACCGCTCGCGCGACAGAGCGCCGAGGTGATGGTTGGCCAGCGCCGCCGCCTGCTTCACCATCGCGAGCGCGCGGATCAGTTGCGTGTGGTGCGAGATCGGAATGCCGGAGATGGGAAAGTTGACGATGGCGCGGGCGGTTTGCGCACCCCAGCAGGCGCTGGCGGGAACCAGGATTTCGCCAAGGCTGTCGTGTTCGATGCGGACCGCTGACGTCATCGGGGTGACGGACATGGAGTTGTCTCACTGACGAGGTGGCGAAGGCCGCATTTCGGAATCCTGAAGTGTTCCCTTCAAATCCGAATGGGCGCGCGCCAATGTCGACGCGGGTCAGAAACCGGTCAAGACGGCAGCGACTGCCGCAGGTATGTGAAGTTCATGACGTTGTAACCCAGGATCTCGGCCTGCACCGCCAACCCGTGATCCGCCGTCAGAAGCCAGAAAGAAACTTCACTCTGATTTAAACTACAGAGCTGCGGAATGACGGCGTCCGTTACTCCGTACTCACCGAATTCTTCGCGACGCACGCCATCCCGACTGGGAATTGGGATTTCCGCGGCGGCTTCGACAAGCTCCCGGAGTTTTTCGTGAATGCGCGATCTCATCATCGGATTAGGTGTTTGTCTGGCCAAATTGGAAACCTCAGCCAAAACGTGTGGCAGCAGTACAATGTCTGAAAAGATCGAAATCGCTTGAACCAGCAGTTCAAAATCGGTGTCGTTATAGCCTGACGGCCGTTTATGCGCCCCGATGTAGGTCCTATTGGCTAAGCCAACGATGTACAGGAGTAAGAGATTGGTATCGACGAGTACCAGATCGTTCATTCGGCTGCTTCACTCTTTGAACGGTTCTTCATCGACAACACTTTGCCATCGTCAGATATAACGATTACTTTGTAGGATCTTCTCAGTGATGTGACAGCTCCCATATTCTCCAGAATTTCCTGAGCCCTCGTGCGCGGGGTGTTCCATGGGCGCGAGAATCCGACCGTGATGTACCACCGGCCTGTCGCCGGATCATGCTCGGTTTCGTCAAGACCGAGGTTGGTGACCTGCTCCTCCGCGAAGACCTCGCTAACATAATCCTTGGCAAGGTTGATCGCGTCCTTGACGTCCATGGTTTTTCTCCAGGCTAAGGTGATCTACCCGACCTTTGCGGGAGTAAACAATGCAAAACCTATGATGGGCTTGTTAGGCAAGACTCTCAAGATGGTCGTGGGTCAACAAGCGGTAGTGGGTGCTCGGTCTTTCATTTACTCTCGCAGCGTCAGCAACGCATCCGCGACCGTCAGCCCCGAACCGTCAGCGTGCAAAATGACCGGGTTCAGCTCGAACTCCGCCACCTGGTCGCGCAAGGTCAGCGCCGCGCGCGACAAGGCCGCCACCAGTTTCGCCATGGGTGCGAGATCGATCGGCGCCGAGCCGCGGAAGCCGGTCAGCAGTTTCGCGGACTTCAACGCGAGGAGCATTCGCGTCGCCTCCGCTTCATCCACCGGAGCGGGGGCGTGGACGACGTCGCCGAACAACTCGACCGTGACACCCCCGGCGCCGACCATCATGATCGGGCCGAATGTCGGGTCGTTGATCATGCCGATCACCAGCTCATGGCCTTTCGGCGCCATCTTCTGCACCAGAACGCCGTCGATCTTCGCGTCCGGCTTGTGCCGGACGACATCCTCCAGCATCCTGGTGCAGGCGTGCGCGACCGAGGCGCGATCATGCAGGTTCAGCCGCACGCCGCCGGCCTCGGTCTTGTGCGGTAGATCGGCCGATTGCACTTTCAGAACGACCGGGAAACCAAGCGCGGCGGCAGCGTCGGCGGCGGCCTCGGCCGAAACCACCAGGCGTTCGGCGGCCGGCGGCAGCCACGCGGCCAGCGCCTGCTTCGCCTGAAATTCGGGCACGACGTGAGGCAAGCCCGGTAGCAATC
>JBEKGV010000666.1:0-3486 GCA_050012615.1 Acetobacteraceae bacterium
ACCTTGGCACGACGGGAACCGAGGAGCCTTCGACTATACCGTCAAGGACGGCATGGTCGTGGTCGCGGACGTTCCACTATAGGCCTGCAAAGCCTGCGCGATGTCAGCCGCGAAAACCTGGGAGACCTGCCCGTCGTCGCTGGTGGATGAACTCGTGGTCGTAGCTGTCGACCCTGACGCGGTCGACGAACCGGCAGCGGCGAGTGCGTCGCCGCCCTCGCCTCCGCCTCCGGGATGAGGGTGATGATGATGCGGCTCAGTCTGTCCGGTGGGATCGGCCGGATTGGCGCTCGCCGTCTGAGGCTGTGTCTGGGCGTTTGGCGACGTGGACGTACCGGCCTGCAGATCGCTCATCAAAGTCTGCAGGTTCGTCGCGGCCTGTTGCTCCGGAGTGATCGCGGTCGTGCCGCCGGCGGTGCCGGTACCGCTCACCGCGGCGGACGCTCCCTGAGCCTGGAGCAGCATCGCCTGGATGTCGCTGGCCAGACTCTGCATCGGGTTGGCGGCCGTGTTGGTCGTTCCGGAAGCGCCCTGGTTCGACCAGGGCCCGGCGGGCAACGGCGACCCGAAGCTCCCCTGCGCCGGAACCGACGTATCGAACGCGGGCGCGGACGCCCCGGACGGAGAGGATGCGGACGCGTTGGGTCCGGACGGAGACGATAACGATTGGGCCCAGGGATCGGGCCACGCATTGGACTGCACGCTGGAGATCGACACGGGACAGACTCCTGTTGGGGCAATCTCCGGGCTGCAACCGGTGTGCCAGCCGCGGATCAACAGAGAGCTGTCGTTTTGCCGCTTCGCCGCCCGGCCAATCCTGCCTATCCGGGCGATCGTGCCGGCACGATCTGCCGGGCGCTATTCCTCCTGCACGATCGAATTACGCAACACGCCGATATTGGTGATCTCCACCTCGATCGTGTCACCAGGCTTCATCCACAGCGGCGGCTTCTGGTAAGCACCGACACCGCCGGTCGTTCCGGTCACGATCACATCGCCGGCTTCCAGCTGAGTGAACGTCGAACAATATTCGATCAGCGTCGGTATATCGAAGCACAGATCGTCGACCGTGGCGTGCTGCTGCTCGATGCCGTTCAATCGGGTTTTCAAATGTGCCTTGGTCGGATCGCCCATTTCCTCCGGCGTCACGATCCATGGCCCGAACGCGCCGGACTTATGGAAATTCTTGCCCGGAATGAACTGGCTGGAATGGCGCTGCCACTCCCTGATCGAACCGTCATTATAGCATGCGTATCCCGCCACCACGCTTTCCCAGTCCGCCTTCTTCACATGCCGGCACCGGCGCCCGATGATGACCGCCAGTTCGCCCTCGTAATCGAACGTGATCGAGGCATTGGGCCGAACCATCTTTTCCCCATGCCCAACCTGCGAGTTCGGGTAGCGCGTGAAGATGATCGGTTTCTCCGGCGGCTCGCGCCCGCCTTCCTTGATGTGGGACAGATAATTCAGTCCCACGCACAGGATTTTGTCAGGGTCCGGGATAGGCGGCAGATACGTAACGTCACCGACATGGAAATCCGCGTGCCGCTCGGCTTCCTCAGCCAGCGAGGTCGTCGCCCACAGCGCGTATTTGAGGCTCGGCGCGCGCGAGCCCAGATCGATGACACCTTCGGCTTTCACGATACCCCAGCTTGGGGTTCCATCGGGGCGGCGGAAGCTCAACAGTTTCATCGCGATCTCCTTTTATTGTGCTCCGGTGATAGGACCGGGGCGGGACGGCGGCAAGCTGGACCGCGGGCAAGGCCGAGCCTAGCATCGCGATGGAGGTGCCAGCATGACCCAAACATCAAGATTACGGGCGCTGTTGCGTGCGCCCGGCATGGTGATCGCGCCAGGAGCATATGATGGGCTGACCGCGATGTTGGTGGCTCAGGCAGGATTTCCGGCCGTCTACATGACCGGAGCCGGCACATCCGTTTCGCATGGGTATCCGGATTTCGGCCTGCTCACCGAAACCGAAATGGTCGCCAACGCGGCCCGCATGGCGCGCGCCGTGGACGTCCCGGTGCTGGCCGACGCGGATACCGGATACGGCAACGAACTCAATGTCGTGCGCACGGTGCGGGACTACGAACGCGCCGGTGTCGCGGGCATCCATATCGAGGACCAGGTGTCGCCAAAACGGTGCGGCCACCTCGATGACAAGGAAATCGTACCGCGCGAGGACTGGCTGGCCAAAATCCGCGCCGCCGCCGCCAGCCGGCAAGACCCGGATTTTCTGATCGTCGCACGGACCGATTCACGCGCGATGGCTGGGCTCGAGGAAGCCATCGACCGGGCCAATGCCGCGCTGGAGGCCGGTGCCGACATGGCCTTCGTCGAAGCGCCGCAAACGCTGGAAGAAATCGCCGCCGTGCCGAAACTGGTAAAGGGTCCGTGCCTGCTGAACGTCGTGTGGGGCGGCAAGACACCTCAGATCGATCTCCGAGAAGCCGAGACATTGGGCTTCAAATTGGCGATCGTTCCTGGGCTGTTGTTGAAAGCCGCGATCGGCGCGTGCGACGCGGCGCTGGCGGCGCTGAAAGAAAACCACATTCATCCGGCCCCGCGCGACGGAATGACGGTTCGCGCCGCGTTCGACCGGGTCGGTGCCGCGGAATGGGACACGTTCCGCACCAAATTCCGCGCACCGGAAGCAATGCGCGCGGCTGAATAACGCAACATCCGCCGTCATGGCGGCAACAATTGGAGGAACCGAACATGGTCACCCTTGGCAGCGGCGACTACACCTACGAACCCGTTCCAAACTGGGGTCAATTGCCATCCGGCTGGTCGTTCAAGGAAATCGGCGGCGTCGGCGTCGATTCGAAAGACAACGTCTACGTCTTCAATCGCGGCGAGCACCCGATGATCGTGTTCGATCGCGACGGCAAATTTCTCCGCTCGTGGGGTGAGGGTTTGTTTCCTCGCGCGCACGGCGTGTTCATGGCGCCCGACGAAACGGTTTGGCTCACCGACGACGGCGACCACACGGTTCGCCAGTGCACCCTCGAGGGCAAGGTCCTGCTGACACTTGGCACATCCGGCAAGCCGGCGCCGTATATGAGTGGCGAACCGTTCCATCGCTGCACCCATACCGCCATGGCACCGAATGGCGACATTTATGTGTCCGATGGCTACGGCAACTCCCGGGTGCACAGATATTCACCCAGCGGCAAGCTGATCATGTCGTGGGGCGGGCCCGGCACCGACCCGGGCGAGTTCAACATCGTGCATAACATCACCTGCGATGCCGATGGCTGGGTCTATGTCGCCGATCGCGAAAACCACCGCGTCCAGGTGTTCGACGGCAACGGCAAATACGAAACGCAGTGGAACAACCTGTTTCGTCCGTGCGGTCTGTTCATGCCGCCAGGAAAATGCCCGATTTGCTACATCGGAGAACTCGGCCCGGTGCAGCCCGTGAACCGGAACATCCCAAATCTCGGCCCGCGGGTGACCATCGTCGACAATACCGGCAAGCGC
>JBEKGV010000667.1:0-3876 GCA_050012615.1 Acetobacteraceae bacterium
GTCGTAATGGCCGCGGCGGCCGGGCTACTCTGTCGAACATCTGTGCCGGTCGCCGCCACGGGTGCTATTCCTGCGCCTTAGCGAGATTTTGGCCGACATGCTCCAACACGCGGGTCGCGATTTCGATCTCCTCGGCGGCGAGGCCGACAAGAGTGGCGTTGCGAACCTCGCGTGACGCTGCCTCGACCTTATCGATGATCGACAATCCGCGTGCGGTCAGAGTGATCGTCTTGGCGCGGCGGTCGCCGTTTTCCGCGCGGCGTTCGATGAGGCCGGAGTCTTCGAGTGCATCCAGCAGCCGCACCACCGACGAGCCATCGAGCACCAGCGTGGCGGCGAGATCTTTCTGACGCATCGGCACTGGCGCGCGGGCGAGATGGATCAGCGGCAGCCAGGTGGCCTCGGTCAGGCCGAACGGCTGCAGGCGGCGATCCACCGCGCGGCGCCATTGCCGTCCGGTCTGCGCTATGAGGCTCGCGAAGCCGTCGCGAAGCTGTTGCCGGGTCTTCTTTGTCATCGGGCGATCCGATGGTCTGCCAATATATGGTCTGGCAATATATGGTACACCATCTATTCCGGCAAGCACCTCCCTGTCTTGCTCAGTACGGGGGCGAAGCACATGATCACTGCCATGTCGGCAATTTAGGGCCGGTGGCGAGCACGGATGGCGCGCTGGCGATCCAGATCCGCGACCTTGACCAGACGGTGATCGGCAACCCGGCGCATGACATCATTCGGCTCGGTTTGTCGCTGGCCATGGCCTCGCGCGGCTCCGACCTTCCCGGCGTCACGACCGCGCAAATGATGGAGCGCATCGTCGTCGGTTATCAGGATGCGTTCGCGCCCTCGGCACAGGGCGAAACGACAGACGCCGGCAGCGAAATGCCGAAAATCGTGCGCTCGTTGATGCGCGAGGCGGCCGGGCGTTCCTGGAAGCACCTCGCCGACGAGCGGATCGAGGGTGTGGAACCCACCATTCCCCTCGGCAAGCGGTTCTGGCCGCTGACGCCAGCGGAACGCCAGGCCGTCGAGGAGCTTTTCGCCGAAGAGCCGTTGCGTCGTCTGGCGACCTCGCTGCGGTCCAGAGAAGACGACGCGCCGGTCCGAATTCTCGATGCCGCTTACTGGCGCAAAGGTTGCAGCTCACTGGGGCGGTTGCGGCTGGCCGTGCTCGCGGCGGTCGGAAAAGGCAAGGCGGAGCGCCACTGCCTGATGGACGTGAAGGAAGCCGTCGCCGCGGCCGCGCCTCACAGCCAGGACGCCGACATGCCGGAGAACGACGCCGAACGGGTCGTGACCGGGGCACGCGCTCTGTCGCCGTTTCTCGGCAGCCGCATGCTGGCCGCCCGCTTGTTGGACAAATCCGTCTTCATTCGGGAACTGCTGCCGCAGGACCTGAAGCTTGAGATCGAGCGGTTGACGCGTGGCCAGGCCGTGGAGGTCGCCGAATTCCTCGCCCGCATCGTGGGCCGTGCGCATGCGCGTCAGATGAACGCGGCTGACCGGCGGCGATGGCTGAAGGTGCTGCAGGGAAATCGATCGAAGTCGTCATTGGACGCTCCGTCGTGGTTGTGGAACAGCGTCGTCGATCTGATCGCGGCGCATGAAGCGTCTTATCTGGAGCACTGTCGCCGGTACGCTCTGGAGGAAGCCGCCTGACACGGGGCTTCCCGGCATGACGGGGTAGCGTTAGTACCGCGGAGCTTAGAAACGTTCGAGGAAACGCACCATGGCGGACACGCCGCGACGTGACACGTCCGAGGGTCCCCTCATCGATGTCACCGACATCGTCGAGACGCAGCACATCGGCCCCTTCGTCTGGGCTTTGCTGTTCTGGACCGGGATGAGCATGCTGCTCGATGGCTTCGACTTCGGCGGCATATCCTATGTCGTGCCGCGACTGGCCCAGGAGTGGCATGCTCCGGTGGGTGGGTTCGGTTCGGTATTGGGTGTCGGCGTGTTTGGTTTCATGGTCGGATCGATCGTGTTCGGCTATGTTGGCGATAAGATCGGCCGCAAGCGCACCATTCTGCTCGGATGTTGGTGGTTTGGTGCATTCGTGTTCGCCTCGGTATGGGCGCCGAATGTCGAGGTGCTGATGTGGCTGCGCTTCCTTGCGGGCGTGGGGCTTTATGCGGCGGTGCCCAACGCCATTGTGCTGATCAACGAGTTCGCCCCATCGCGCCTCAAGGGAACCTGGGTCGTGCTGATGTTCACCGGCTTCACGATGGGCATGGTTGTGGCGGGGATCGTCGCGGCGGGACTGATACCGACGTTCGGGTGGCAGGTGATGTTCGTATTGGGCGGTCTGATCCCCTTCCCGCTGGCGATCGCTCTTATCTTCACGATCCCCGAATCAGTGCGGTTTCTGACGCAGCATGAGGAACGCTGGAGTGAACTGGCCGCCGTCCTCACGCGGATGAAACCTGGGCTGACGATTCCGGCGAACGCGCGGTTCACCATTCACGAGGAGACGTTCGAAAAATTTTCGTATCGACTGTTGTTCGCCGGGCCGCTGCTACTGATCACACCATTGCTGTGGCTGTTTTACATCTCCAATTCGATGGCGACATTTTTCATTTCGGGTTGGATGCCGACGCTCATCCAGTCCGCGGGCTTCACGCCTGGTCAGGCGGCGCTGACCACATCGCTGAATGCGGTGGGCGCCACGATCGGAGGGCTGTTCGCGGGTGTCATCATGGATCGGCTTGGCCTGATGGCGGTGGCTGTGTTTCCACTGTTCGGTGCGCTGATCAGTTTCGTCATCGGTTATCCGATGTCGACGCTGGCGCTTGAGGCGCTGGTCTTCATGCAAGGGTTTTTCGTTGTCGGAGCGCAGTTCGCGTGCACGGCGTTGGGGCCGATGTTCTACCCCACGTCCTACCGGGCCGACGGCGAGGGCACCGCTCTGGCGGTGGCGAAGATCGGCTCGATCGCGGGTCCGGTGGTGGGCGGCGTAGTGATCGGGATGCATTTGCCGCTGTATCAGTTGTTCTACGTGGCGGCCATTCCGTTGCTGTTCAGCGCCGTCGTTTCGTTCCTTCTGGGGCGTGTGGCTCAAAAGTCGGTGCCGACATATGCGATCGAAGCGATCGCGGAGTCGGCACAGCCGGGCCCATTGGCCGGAATGTGAGCATCTGGGATTCGATCGTTTTTAAGCGATGTCCAGAGATCAGCGAGTCAAGTTCCACGAGCGCTAAATTGAGACCGCTGCAACTCTCTTCTCTCGTCATGGCAGGGCCTGACCCGGCCATCGGGCGAGGCACGTGCGGCGATTGATGGCCGGGTCAAGCCCGGCCATGACGTATAAAGCGCGGTGCGCGCCACTTAAATTGGCGCCCGTGGGGACAAGTCTGGTGATGACGTGTTGCAGCCCATGTCGATCGGCCAACTCATTCCCCAATTGATATAAAACACTCAAAGTCCCAGAAAGTCGCGGATGCGTCCGTAAGCGACCCGCGCCTGGACCGCTGATTTCCACAAGCCGTGCAACGGGATCGTCCGGATCCGCGTGATCGGCATCGCGATCTCCGCCTCTCGTCCGCCGATCACGCGACGCGCCAGTTCCGGCCCCATCGCGGTGCTCATCGCCACGCCGCGGCCGTTATAGCCCAGGCACACCAGAACCGACTCATCCGGCTCATGGATGTGCGGGTAATGATCCGCGGTGATCGCGACCTGACCGCTCCAGCCATGGGTCCATCGCACGCCGCGCAGTGACGGCCAAAGCCGAACCGCGTAGCCGGTCAGCGCGCGTAACTCGTCCGGCCGCGAGATATCACGCTGCACGCTGCGTCCGCCCATCAGTACGCGATCATCGCGGTCCTTGCGGTAATAAACGGTGATGCTTCCCATTTCATAAAGCGAGGAACGTGT
>JBEKGV010000668.1:0-3480 GCA_050012615.1 Acetobacteraceae bacterium
GCGATGCCGGCGCACCCGTCGCGGCAAGCGTCCTGCTCCGCGATCCGGACCTCTCGCGCAGCGAAGAAATCCTCGGGAACCATTCTCCGGTGGCCGGCATTCATGTGCAATGGGCATAGGTCAAAGTCGCTTAATGCGGCTTGCCGCATCCTTCGAGCCGAAATAATTGGTTTGCGACCACCAAATGGGTAGACTTTATATCGTCGTCAGACTTCTAACCCTGAGTTATCTGGCTCTGAGCTGGCTAACTCTGAACTGGAGCGTAACATGAAAATCATGAAACTTTCGGTCGCGGTGATGGCTACCGGTTTGTTTCTCGCAACCTCCGCTTTCGCCCAGACCACTCCGGCACAAAAGCAGCGTACACAGGAAGGTGGAGAGGCGACGCCTTGCAACCTCGTCGCCAACCCAACCGCCGACCCGGATTGCGCGAAATTCAAGCAGAGGACTCAAAATTTGACGCCCTCTCCGGGACAGGCCGTTCAGGGTCCGAACGGCCAGCCAAAGTAAGCCGCACTGATGCCTTCCCCGATCGCGGAGGCGACCGGGGAAAGACGCCAGTGGGATCGCGTCGAATGATAGCGGCCGTCTGGACGACGGCTGGTGCACACGTGGGTTCGCCCCGTGAGGCGCCGCTGTGCGTGGATCGCAGCCTGTTGCCGCGCTCGTTTGGATTTTCCCTTTGCCTGACACGCGGCAATTAACGCTGATCCAGTCTCCGGAATGGTCGCTGAGCTATCTCCGGCGGCCTCCGCATCGTCACTTCGCGGCCTTCGATGCACGACGAGGACCTTCTCCCGCCACGACATCCCGGTCAGCGCTGAAAACTGGCGGTAAACTCAGGCTCGTCTCCTCCAGTCTTCACAATTGCCCCGTCGGGCGCCAGGTTGCCATACAGCACCGCCGGCGCACCGTGTCGTCACGAGGAAACCTGCTTGATGTTATCGAAATTTGAGCGGTATCCGCTGACCTTCGGACCCACACCGATTGAGAGGCTGTCCCGACTCACCGCCCATCTCGGCGGCGATGTCGAACTCTATGCCAAGCGAGAAGATTGCAATTCCGGCCTCGCCTTCGGGGGTAACAAGCTTCGCAAGCTCGAGTACATCGTGCCGGATGCGTTCGCCAGCAACGCGGACACACTGGTGTCGATCGGTGGCGTGCAGTCCAACCATACGCGGATGGTCGCGGCGGTGGCGGCCAAGATCGGGATGAAGTGCCGGCTCATTCAGGAGAGCTGGGTGCCGCACGAAGACGCGGTCTACGACCGGGTCGGCAACATTATGCTGTCCCGCATCATGGGGGCCGAGACGCAACTGGTCGACGAAGGCTTCGACATCGGCATTCGCGAAAGCTGGACCCGCGCGTTGGAAGACGTGAAAGCCAAAGGCGGCAAGCCATACGCCATCCCGGCCGGCGCATCCGTCCATAAGTTCGGCGGCCTCGGTTACGTGGGGTTCGCCGAGGAGGTGCGCGTACAGGAAAAGGACATGGGGATTCGGTTCGACTTCGTGATCGTTTGCACGGTCACCGGGTCAACCCACGCCGGCATGGTGGTCGGCTTCGCCGCTGACGGGCGGCAGCGTCACGTCATCGGCATTGATGCGTCCTGCACTCCGGCACAGACCAGGGCGCAGGTGCTCGATATCGCACGCAAGACTTCGGACCTGATCGGCGGCAAGCCGATCAGCGAGGACGATATCGTACTGAATGAGGATTATGCGTACCCGGTCTATGGCATCCCGTCCAAGGAGACGGTGGAGGCCATTCGTCTCTCCGCGCGATTGGAAGCCATGATCACCGACCCGGTGTACGAGGGGAAGTCCATGCAGGGGATGATCGACCTCGTGCGAAAGGGGTTTTTCCCCAAGGGATCGAAGGTGCTTTACGCCCATTTGGGCGGCGCTCCCGCCCTGAACGGTTACAGCTACACATTTCGCAACGGTTGAAACGCCTTCCCTCGCCGATCACCTGACACTCGCCGGGTCGCGGGACGTCCGCGAACCACCCATGACCGCCGAGGCGGATGCCGATGTTTGTGCTCGCTTTCGAGAAATTGACCGCGTCGCCTGAGCGGTCAACATCCGCGCGTCCTGGCAGTGGAGCGAACAGCGACGCGGGTAGCCGGGTTTGCCTCACCGAGCCCGCACCGCCTCCGCCATCCGCGTAACAATCTGCCGCAGCACCGGCGCGGGTGTCGCGAAATTCAGCCGCGCGAAACCCGCGTAACGCGCACCGAACGTTTCGCCAAAATTCAATCCGACCCTGGCATGGTTCAGGAAGAACTGCCCGGCGCAACCGGGAAGCTCCAGGGCGCGACAATCGAGCCAGGCCAGATACGTCGCCTCAGGCACCCGCATCGTCACGCCCGGAAGATCGGCGGCGATCGTTTGCGCCAGCCAATCGCGGTTCGCTTCCAACTGAGCGAGGATCTCGTCGAGCCATGGCTGTCCGTCGTCCCAGGCCGCGACGGTGGCATCCACGCCGGTCACGCCAGGCGAGCCGAGCAAGCGTGACGGGATGCGGCTGTCGAAGCGCTGCTTCAGCGCCGGCGCGCCAAAATGCATGACGGCGCAGCGCAGCGCCGGGATGTTGAAGCTCTTGGTCGCCGAGGTGATGGTGATGGTGCGCGCGGCGATCTCCGGATGCAGCGATGCCAGCGGAATATGTGTGTTGCCGGGATAGACGATGTCGGCGTGGATCTCATCGGAAACGACCACCAGATCATGGCGGATCGCGAAGTCCGCCACCGCCTCGAGTTCCGCCCGGCTGAAGGCTCGCCCGGTGGGGTTTTGCGGGTGGCAGAAGATCAGCATGCGCAGGCGCGGATCAGGGGCCGCGTCGTAGGCGGCGAGATCGAGCACCCATCGCGTGCCGTCGTCGCGCATCGGGTTGGCGATCAGGCGGCGGCCAGTGTCCTCGATGGCGCGCATGAAGGGCGGATAGGAGGGAAGCTGCAACAGAATCGCATCGCCCGGCTCGCTGAACGCCATGACCGAGGAGAAGCTTGCCTGCACCAGATCGCCGATCGCGAGCGTGTCGGCGGGATCGGTATGCCAGCCGAAGCGACGTTCCATGCGGCGGACAAAGGCAGCGGCGAGCACGCCCTCGCGCGCGGCATAGCCATATTCCTGATTTTGCGTCAGGCGCGTCAGCGCGGCGATGATCGATGGCGCCACGCCAAAATCCATGTCGGCGACCCACGCTGGCAGTACGTCAGACGGGAATTTATGCCACTTGTTGGTGCGTCGCCCCCGCAACGTGGCGATGTCGAAGTCGGTTGCCCCGGTCGCTGTCATGCTTTGGTTCCCCACTGTCCCGCGCACCGAGGGCGCCGCCGATCAGCGAGCTTAGCACCTCGCGACATGGCAATCGACCTTCAACACGCGGCGGCCCGCGCCTGAGCGGCTCGATCCTGCCCAGCGAGACCAACACCTGCCGGGAAGGGATGTTTCGATGCGAAATTAAGGTTTGCGAAAC
>JBEKGV010000669.1:0-3479 GCA_050012615.1 Acetobacteraceae bacterium
GCTGACCGAACCAGGCCCAAAGGGACCGAGGATTTCCCAACGGTCCGGCGTGACGTGCTACGCGCACCCGATGCGGCCTGAGAGCAAGGGATATATCCACATCGCGTCATCCGATCCGCGCAAGCCGCCCGCGATCAACTTCAACTTTCTGTCGTCCCCGATCGACGCGGAGATCACCACGCGCGCGGTCCGCATCGCCCGCTCTGTCATGACCGCTCCGGCCATGAGCGACATGCTCGTGACCGAGATCGCGCCCGGCACGGCTCGCGATACGGATGACGAAATCCTGGCCTGGGTCAAACAGGCGGCGGAGACGACCTATCACCCCGTCGGCACGTGCAAGATGGGTTCCGACGCGATGGCGGTCGTCGATGCGCGGCTTCGCGTTCATGGCATCGAAGGACTGCGAGTGGCCGACGCCTCGATCATGCCGGCGCTTACCTCCGGCAACACCAATGCGCCGTCGATCATGATCGGCGAAAAGGCGGCGGACATGGTGTTGAAGGACGCCGCCGCTTAAGACGATGTCGTATTATACCAATCGCCGAATTGATTGACCTGTCGGGACAGTCACCCAACACGTCATCCCCCCGGCTCGTCCGGGGGACCTCTCGCGGCACTGTGCGGCGATAGATGGCCGGCTCGGTGGCCGGCCATGACGTGGTTAACGACTGTGCCGAAGAGTCAGTCGTTTGGGCGGCCGGTGGTCAGTAGCTCGGCTTCGTCGAAAACGGCGTGAGCTGAAGTTCGTGGGTCCAGCATGACCGGTCCTGCGTGTGCAGATACCAGAACGCCTCGGCGATCTTGACCGGATTGACGATCAGTTCGGGCCGGTTCTGGTTTCTTGGCATCGCCCTGGTGCCAGGCGAGTCGATGGTGCCGTCGATCACGATGTTGGCCACGTGAATGCCGTGTTCCGAGTATTCCTCGGTCAGCACCTGCGCCAGGGTGCGCATCATGACCCTGGGATAGTAAAGCGATTGTCCGGTCATTCGCTTCTTGCCGCGTAGCGAACTTGAGTTGTTCGAGAAGAAGAACGATCCGTGCCCTCTTTGCCGCATGGAAGGCATCACTTCCTTGGCGACGAGAAATGGTCCGCGGGCGGCGATGTGCAGGGCGGTATCGAGCATCTCCACCGGGATGTGTTCCAGCAGTTCCTTCTCCGGCGGCAGATCGCGGCCTTCCAGGTATCCCGCGTTGTAGACCAGAACGTCCGTGGCGCCCGCGTCGCGGCGGATCGCGGTGAACGCGCTCGAAATGGAATCCTGTGAGACGAGGTCCAGTTCGACGATCATGCAGTCGCCGCCTTGCTGCCGGATCGCATCCGCGAGTGGCGCGGCGTTCGCGTCGGTGCGGGTGGTCAGCACGACGAAGAAGCCCTCTTTCGCGAACTTCTGGGCGACCGCGCCGCCCACGCCCCAGCGCACACCAACCGGAAGATCGCTGTCGTCCAGTGTCTTGCCGTGCGCCAGCAACGTGTTGCGGCCATCCGACTGCCATTTCGAGGTGGCGCCGATGACGACCGCCACGGGTTTGCCTTTGTTGTTGCTCATGTCGAAACGGTTCCTTTTTGAGTTACGCGAATTTCAGACGGCCTGGTCCCAGCCCCACCAGGCGCACAGCGCCTCACCCATGATCAGGTTCTTGTCCTGGTCGCTGAGCCACGGCAGTTCCTCGGTGAACATCGTCACGCATTGACGCCAGGAACAGGGCATTTTCGAGATGTCGGTGCCCCAGAACATGCGGTGCGGGCCGAAGGCATCGTAGATTTGCCGCAGATACGTGTGCATCGCCGGAAACGGGTAAGCCTCGCTGGAGTAGCCCGGCGCGCCGGTCGCCTTGACCGCCACGTTGGGGAATTTCGCCAGTGCCAGAAGCTCCGGCATGTGGGTCATCGCGGCGGCGTCTTTCAGCGTCGTCAGGCCGCCTCGGCCGCCCAGGTGATCGATGGTCAGGCGCAGGGCAGGATGACGTCGCGCGATGCGGCCTAGTTCCGCCAGCGAATCGGTCGCCAGCGTGGCGATCGGAACGCCGGCTTTTTCCGCTTCGGCCCACAGCCAGTCGATGGTGCCATCCTTGAGCCATTGCCGAGCGGGATCGTGCAAAAACGTATACCGGAGACCGAGCATGCCCGGCTGGTCTCTCCACCCCGCGATGCGGGCGCGGGATTCCGGGCGATCAAGCGGCAGTGACCCCATGATCGCGAACCGCCCAGGGTAGTCGCGGACAGCTTTGAAAGCCATGTCGGTCGAGCGAGGGTCCCAACCCGGCGGATGAATGACAGCGGCATCGACACCACCTGCGTCCATCAGCGGGATGGCCTCCTCGGGGGTGAAATGCGTCACCTGCCAGTGCGAGAGGTTGCTAGGCAGGCCGGTTCCCCAGAGGTGAATTTGGGCGTCGACAATCCGCATCGCGTTCCTCTCCCTTGGTTCTTGCGCGCCGAGGACAGTACCTCAAACGAGTACTCACAATCGCGAAAGCGCGAGTCATGGTCGTTACGCCGTCATGGCCGGGCCCGACCCGGCCATCTCTCGCGGCACTGTGCTGGAACAGATGGCCGGGTCAAGCCCGGACATGACACGGGAGTGTGTCGCGCTTCAACGATTCTGGATACTAGCAGTCCGGAATATTGGCGAAAGAACGGTTTGCCAGCGTCGGCGTTGCTTTCACGCCGATCACACGTATAGGTATACGTATAGAGGCCCGATCATGTTGAAAAAGCTTACCATCACCATCGACGCGGATGTCTATGACGGCCTGCACAGTGTCGTCGGCCGCCGTCGCATCAGCCGCTTCCTGAGCGACGTCGCGCGCCCTCACGTGGTTGGCCAAAGCCTCGCCGCCGGTTATGCGGCGATGGCGGCCGACGAAACACGCGAAGCGGAGGCCAGGGACTGGGTTGATGACCTTATCACCGACATGGCTCACGAGCCATCGCGGCGTGGCGGCTGAACCCTCGCCGCATAGGGGAGAGGTGTGGTTGGTTTCCTTCGATCCCTCCATCGGTGGCGAGGCGCAGAAGACACGGCCCGCGGTCGTGGTCAGCAATGACACCGCGAACGCCCTTCTGAACCGGGTGCAGGTCGTTCCGATATCAAGCCAGGTTGGCCGTCTTTATCCGGCCGAGGCGCTGATTACGCTCAATCGCGCAAGCCGTAAGGCGATGGCTGACCAGATCGCGACCGTCAGCAAACAGCGCCTGCGCCCGCGACTGGGAACACTCGGCGCGACCGATATGGCGGCAACCGGTCAGGCGATCCGGCTGTAATATGGGCTTTGAAATTTCGGCGTATCAAGGCCGGTCGCCTCGGTTTCGTTCGACCACGTCGTCTTTGAACATCGGACTGGAACGGACCGCGTCGTGTGTCTATATGTACCTCCATGGACGATCTGCCACGCCGCGCTCAGGCACCCGCCGGATGGATTGAGGCTCTCGATCGCAGCGAGGCGCAGTTGGCCGCCGGCGAAACCATCTC
>JBEKGV010000670.1:0-6271 GCA_050012615.1 Acetobacteraceae bacterium
GCTGCCCGCCAGCACGCCGCATAAGGTCAGATAGTTCACCTTGAAGACGGCGCGCGCCACCAACGCCACGAGCATGATCGGAATGAACGTGATCAGCGTGGCGCACACCATCCACAACAGGCCGTCGCCATTCATCACGGTGGCGACGAACGTTTTACCGGCATAGATGCCCACGCAGGCCATGAACAAAGAAATGCCCAGTTCGCGGACCGTGTCGATGGTGTCGGGCGGCATGCTCCAGCGCAGCGACCCGATCGAGCCGATGCGCGACAGGATGATCGCCACGACCACCGGACCGCCGGCCAGGCCGAGCGCCAGCGGCACCGGCACACCGGGGATATAGATCGGGATGCTGCCCAGAACCACGCCAAGCATGATGCCGATGAAAATCGGGATGATCTGGGTGTGATTCAGTGCGCTCGCCTGATTGCCGACGATGACCTCAACCTGTTTCAGGCGCACTTCCTCTCCAACACAGCTGATGTAATCACCGAATTGCAACCTGACGGAGGGCGATGGCGTCAGATCGATTCCCGACCGGTTGAGCCGGGTAATCGTGACGCCGTACAGATCGCGAATATGCAAATCGGCGATATGCTTGCCGACGATTTTGTTCCGCGTCACCAGCATGTCGCGCGACGCGAGCGGGCTGTCGATCTCATGCAGCGGGACCGGCGCCTCGATACCAAGGATATCGCGGAGCTTCTCCAGTTGCGGACGCGGGCCGTTGGCAAGCACCACGTCACCGACATGGAATACGTCGGATGGCATCGCCACATGCTGAGAGCCATCGTGCATCATGCGGCTGACGATCACGCCCATGGCGACATCGCGCAAGCCGGGGATTTGCGGCAATGCCACGCCTTCCATCGCCTGGCACCGCACCTCGATACTCATGCGTTCGCTCGGCGGCTGGCTGGGAACACGCGATTGAGCGAACGCGGCTGCCTCCGCCGGGACATCGATGCGGAACATCATCCGTATCAGACCCATCGTGAGCAGGATGCCGATGATGCCGAACGGATAGGACACGGCATAGGCGAGGCCGGGCACCGCGACCTGGTCCGGGGTGGCGTGCAGACTGGTCAGCATCTGCTGCGCCGCTGCCATCGAAGGCGTGTTGGTCGTTCCGCCGGAGAACAGACCGGTCACCACCTCCAACGGCAGACCGACCACGTAGTGGATTCCCACGGCGATCAATCCACCCATCGCGACGATGCAAAAGGTGAACGCGTTCAGCAGCGCGCCGTCCCGCCTGAAGGCCGCGAAGAAGCCGGGCCCGACCCTGATCCCGATGGCGTAAACGAACAGGACCAGCCCGAAATCCCGGGCGAACCCGAGAATGTCCATATTCATCTTGAAACCAACATGACCAAGCGCGAGACCGATGAACAGCGGGCCGGCGATACCGAGATGAACCGGGCCGAATTTAAGTTCACCAAACGCGAGACCGACGACCGAGACTACGGCGATGACCATGACGGCATTGGCCGTCCCGGCGCCGCTGAAGAACAGATCATGGAACCACATGCTTCACCTCTGTTGAATCCCCGCTGAATGAAATCGTCGGTCAGGTCGTTGCCTCATCAATGCGACCAGACGACGCCGCGCATATCGCCGTCCAGGGCGAACTTGTGGTGCATCGCGAACGAGGACCGGAATGACAGCGCCTCGTGGCCCACCCGGACAAAAGTGAGATATTCGTTGAGTTGGTCGCGATATTCCGGTGCCGCGCAGTTATCGATGACGATGCGCGCTCGCTCCAGCGGATCCTTGCCGCGCAGATCGGCGACGCCATGCTCGGTCACCAGCACCTGCACCGAGTGCTCGCTGTGGTCGCAGTGACTGACCACCGGCACGACGGTGGAGATCTTGCCGCCCTTTTGCGTCGATGGACAGGAGAAGATCGAGATATACGCACTGCGCGTGAAGTCGCCCGAGCCGCCGATCCCGTTCATCATCTGGCGGCCCATGATATGGCTGGAATTCACGCTGCCGCCGAGATCGACCTCGATCGCGGTATTCATCGAGATGATGCCGAGCCGGCGCGCGACCTCCGGGTTATTGGAGATTTCCTGCGGCCGCATGATGATCCGCTGCCGGAACGCATCGAGATTGTCGTAGACGTGGCGGGACGTTTCCGGGCTAAGCGTCAGCGCGCAGGGCGATGTTGCCGACACCCGATTGCAGCGGCAGGAACGTGTCCGGGATGCGCCCGGCGCGCATTTCGTTGACCAGGAACTCCGTGACGTTCCGCGCGATGCGCTCGGTCACCGCGTCGGATGGATCGAAGCTCCCCGTTTCGTCAGGCTCGTGGGTCATCACGATGCCGGCGATCTGCTTTGGATCCACCAGACAGATCGGCGAGCCGATCCGATCTCTGGGCCGGTAGATATGCAGTTCGTTACGCGAGGGCGGGTCCTTGGGCTCGAAGATATCGTGCATTCCGAGCAGGCCATGCGGATGATGCGCGTTGACCTCGATCAGGATTTGCTTCGCGACGCGCATATAAGTGTTCGCCGCGCCGACCGAGGAGGACAGCACCACAGCGCCACCCGGCGTCACATCGACCGCCTCGACGATCGCGAAATCTACCTCGCCGAAAAACCCGTAGCGCACCTGCTGCGGCAGTAACGACAAATGCATGTCGATGAAATGCACGTCGCCGGCGTTGATCTTCTTGCGCAGCAGGGGATTGCCCTGATACGGCGCACGGAAGCTGATCGCGTCGGCCGCCGCCAAAGCGCCATCGATCGATTTTCCGGTGGAGGCGCCCGTCAGTACCCGGACCTTGAATTCGCGGCCGGCCGCATGCTCGGCTTCGGCGTGGGCCGCCAGGGCCCGAGGAATCGCTTTGGCACTGCCCGCGCCGGTGAAGCCGCCGAAACCGAGCGTGTCGCCATCGTCAATGAGCGCGGCGGCCTCATCGGCCGTCAGTACGGGGAATGGAAGCTGGCTCATGATGCTCTCCGGGAAGGGGTGGCCGGTTGCGAGGACGCCTCGATCTGGGGCTCCTTATCGGCCTCGGACGGCCCAGACACCGGGCCTGCGAACAGCGCGTGGATGATCCGTTCGGAGCCCATCACCGGGGACAATGTCCCGGCCCGAACCTGGGCCGCGGCGCGGTGCGCGACCTCACTCACCGCCGGCCGATCGCGCAGCATGTCGTGGATCTGCTGATCGATCAGCGACCACATCCAATTGGCGTTCTGCTCGCTGCGCCGCATGCGCAGATATCCGGAGCTTTGACGCTCGGCGGTGCGCCCGGAGATGATTGTCCAGATTTCTTCCAGGCCGTTGCCGTCCACCGCGCTGCAGGTGACGACCGGAGCCATTCCCTGGTCGGGGTCGGCCAGCAGATGCATCGCGTAGGCGTATTTCGCCGCCGCCTGACGAGCCGCCAGCACGTTCTGCCCGTCTGCTTTGGTGATCGCGATCAGGTCGGCCAACTCCAGCAAGCCGCGCTTGATGCCCTGCAACTCGTCACCGGCGCCGGCCAGCATCAGCACCAACAGGAAGTCGGCCATTTCGGCGACCGTCACCTCCGACTGTCCGACACCGACCGTTTCGATCAGCACGATGTCGTAACCGGCCGCTTCACACAGCAGCATGGTTTCCCGCGTCTGCCGCGCCACTCCGCCCAAAACCCGGCCACTCGGGGACGGCCGGATGAAAGCGTTTGGGTCGGTGCTGAGCCGGACCATGCGGGTCTTGTCGCCCAACAGGCTGCCGCCGGAGCGGGCGCTGGACGGATCGATCGACAACACCGCCACGCGATGCCCATGTGCCGTCAGGAAGCCGCCGAATGCTTCGATCAGCGCGCTCTTGCCGACGCCAGGCACACCGGTCAGGCCGATCCGGATCGATTGCCCGGCATGCGGCAGCACAAGATGGATCAGTTCCCGCGCCATCTCCTGATGATCCGGGCGCGACGACTCGATCAGCGTGATGGCCCGCGCCAGAACTCCGCGGTCGCGCGCGAGGATGCCCGCCAGATAGCCGGCCACCGTCATCGGGGCCACGCGCGGAACCGCCGCCATCGCTGTTCGCGGTGCCCAACTGCCGCTCATCGTCGCGACCGCGTCTCGAGGAGCAGGCGAAACTTCACGCGGCTTTTACCGTGATGCGCGCCAGCAGCACGTCGAGGATCTTCGCCGCGGAGTCGGAGATCACCGTTCCCGGCCCGAAGATCGCGTCGGTGCCTTTCGCGTAAAGCTCGTCATAGTCCTGTGGTGGAATGACGCCGCCGGCGATCACCAGAACGTCGGGCCGCCCGAGGTCCACCAATGCCTGCTTCACCTGCGGCACCAGGGTCAGATGCCCGCCGGCGAGCGAACTGACGCCGAGCACGTGCACGTCGTTGTCCACGGCTTCCCGCGCGGCTTCCTCCGGCGTCTGGAACAACGGCCCGACATCGACATCGAAACCAATATCGGCGAACGCCGACGCGACCACCTGTTGACCGCGGTCGTGTCCGTCCTGCCCCAGCTTGGCGACGAGGATGCGTGGCCGGCGCCCTTCGGCCTTCACAAAAGCCTCGACCAATGCGCGAACCCGCTTGATGGAGCCCATCGTCTCCCCGACCTGTTTGGCATAAACACCAGTCGCCAACTGTGGCGTCGGCTGGAAGCGGCCATAGATTTTCTCCAGCGCGAAACTGATCTCGCCCACCGAGGCTTTCAGCCGCGCCGCCTTGATCGACAGATCGAGCAGGTTGCCCGCACCGGAGCGCGCGCACTCGGTCAACGCGTCCAATGCGGCGTCCACGGCCGACTGGTCGCGCTGCGCCCGCAGTTCCTTGAGCCGGCGGATTTGCGACTCACGCACCGCGGTGTTGTCGATCTTCAGCACATTGACCGGGTCGTCGGTCGCCGGCTGGTACTTGTTCAGTCCGACAATCGTTTGCCGTCCGCTATCGATCAGCGCCTGCGTGCGCGCGGCCGCATCGGCGATGCGCATTTTGGGCAGTCCCGCCTCGATGGCTTTGGTCATGCCGCCTTGCGCTTCGCATTCGACGATGTGCGCCCAGGCCCGGCGGGCCAACTCGATGGTCAGTGTTTCGACGTAGTAACTACCGCCCCAGGGATCGATCACAGTGTCGGTGTCGGTTTCCTCTTGCAGGAACAGCTGCGTGTTGCGCGCGATGCTGGCGGCGAATTCGGTCGGCAGGCCAAGCGCCTCGTCCAACGAGTTGGTGTGGAGGCTCTGAGTTTGGCCCTGGGTCGCGGCCATCGCCTCGACGCAGGTGCGGGTGACGTTGTTCCAGACATCCTGCGCCGTCAGGCTCCAGCCGCTGGTTTGGCTGTGCGTACGTAACGAAAGACTTTTGACATTCTTCGGGTCGAACATCCGGACGATTTTCGCCCACAGCATGCGAGCCGCCCGCATCTTGGCGACCTCCATCATCACGTTCTCGCCGATCGACCAAAAGAACGAGAGCCGCGGCGCGAAGTCGTCAACCGACATGCCCATCGCCACGCCGGTGCGCAAATATTCCAGGCCGTCCGCCAACGTGTAACCAAGCTCCAGATCGGCGGTCGCTCCGGCCTCCTGCATAGCGAAAATATCGCCGACAATTCGCATACTGGGCGTTGGCGGGTAGATGAACGTGTTGCGGACCATGAACTCCTTCAGAATGTCGTTCTGAATGGTCCCGGTGAGCTTCGATTGCTCGACCCCTTGCTCCTCCGCCGCGATGACGTACATCGCCAGGATCGGCAGCACCGCGCCGTTCATCGTCATCGACACGCTGATCTGATCGAGCGGCAGTCCGTCGAACAGAATGCGCATGTCGAGGATGCTGTCGATCGCCACACCCGCCATGCCGACGTCGCCGGGCACCCGCGGATTGTCACTGTCGTAGCCTCGATGGGTTGGCAGATCGAAGGCGACGCTGAGGCCTTTCTGGCCGGCCGCCATGTTCTTTTTGTAAAACGCATTGGAGGCTTCGGCGGTCGACGTACATCGAGCCGTACGGACCGCGCAGGAATGGCGCGAAGCCGGGATACGTCGCGAGATGCTCGAAGCCCTTGAGATCCGCAGCGGTGTATAGCGGATGAACCCCGATGCCTTCAGCGGTTTCCCAGGTCAGATCGGCCAGTGGTTTCAGCGCGGCGTGCTCGGCATCGTTTTGCCACTGCCGCCGGTCGGCCGCGCCCGGAGTTCGTGCGTAGGGCACGTCCTTGAAGTTGGGATTTTTGCTCATGACTGCGCTTCTTCCGCACGAAGGAGGGACCACAAAGCTTCGAGTACGTCGCATCGCATGTAGATG
>JBEKGV010000671.1:0-3478 GCA_050012615.1 Acetobacteraceae bacterium
GGCGCGATGGCCGAACCAGAAAATCCGGCGGCGGATGATCAGGCGTTGGCCTCGCACCGACAACCGCTCACTGGTACTAACGACCCTGCGTCATGACGTCGCTCCGGAAGGCACCGGCTTTTTACCCGGCTCGCCAGGCAAGATCTCAGTGATCGCCGTGTACAGAATGTCCGCCCCGCCTTGCGGAGTAATCCGCAGCGCCCGCTCGCGGGCGGCGGCACGCATCTCGTCAAGCTTGTCCAGCGGCGCGGCGAACAACTGATCCAAGGCATTCGCGATCGTTTCAGGATGATAGGGATCGATCAGCCAGCCATTGACGCCGTCGCTCACCATTTCGATGGCTGCCTGGCTGTAGATGCTGCCGAGCACGATCAGTCCGCTGGCCATGGCCTCGTTCACGACCAGACCCCATTCGTCCATGAGAGACGGCAGCACAAGCGCCCCGCAACGGCGGTACAATTCGGGCAACGCCTCATAAGGCTGATTGCCATGAAAGAATTGCGAGAAATTCGCGGGCAACTGGGTTCGTTCGAGCGTTTCACGAAGTTCGCCGTCGCCGATCCATAAAAGCTCCAACTGCCGCGCCGGATTGGCGCGCGCCCAATCCACCAGAACGGACTGCAATTCGACGACGGCCTTTTGCGGAATGAGCCGGCCTGAAAACACCAGACGACGCGCATGTTCCGCTGCTCGCGTCTTCGGCAGAGGCGTGAACATTCCGACATCGATCGGCTGGTTGAGTATGTGGATTCTATCGACGGGAAAACCAAGGCTCGTGATATAGCGGGAGCCGCTCGCTCCGTTGCACACCACCGCGTCCGCTGCCCGGAGAATAACCTGTCGTAGAACCGTACGGCCGCGTCCCCACCCTTTTTCAGTGGCTTCGGACAGCGTCGCCCATATGATCAGACGGCTACGTGAGAACACTGTGCGGTAGATCGCTGCCTGAAACGAGCGCAGTCCTAATTCCCCGGAAATAACAATTTTTGGCGAATATCGCCAAAGCTGAGCCAGGGTGTCATAGGGAAAATGAATGAAAAGGCGCTGTTGAAAGCCGCCGGGAAGCAACCGTGTCCGTTTGAATGTCCTGGTCTTTTGCCGCACCACGTAAAGCGACCCCATATTCGGCTTCCATGGGCGATCGGCCTCCGTCAGGGCCGAGACAAATATCTTCAGTTCCCCGACGCGGTCCCGCAACGCTTCCAGCAGCGCCAATCGATAGGGAGCTACAAAATTCGTCAGCAGTGCGGTTCTGATCGCCATGGTAACCTCCACGGTTTGGCGGCAAGTGACTAACATCGCCGGCGACCGGGACGCGAATCGCCTTTGGGAGTAGCGCGACAGCGGCGAGATACCGGACCGGGAACCGCGCGCAGGTTGACCGAAGCCGGATTCCGCCCGATAACGTGCCCTCGACTACCCCGCGTGCCGCCCCTTATGGATTTACTGGAGCAATATCGATTTCCGCAGCGCTTCAATTTCAACTCACGCGCTCCGCGATCCATATAAAATACAGAAATTCATGAAAATTCTCATCGCACACAACACGTACCAGCAGCGCGGCGGCGAAGACATGGTGTTCGAGCAGGAAAGCGCCATGCTGGCCGCGGCGGGGTACGATGTGCGGCGGTTCATGGTGCGTAACGATCATATTCACGGGCTCGCCGGCAAAATCGCGGCGGCACGGTCGGTTATCGTCAACAAGGCATCGGTCGCCGCATTGCGCGCGGAGGTCGACGCGTTCAGGCCGGACATCGTCCATTTCCACAATTTTTTCCCGACCCTTTCACCCGCGGCTGTGGCCGAGGTGGCGGGGCGTGGCATCCCGGCGGTGCTCACGCTGCACAATTACCGCCTGATCTGCGCGGGCGGAATGTTGCTGCGCGCCGGCAAGCCGTGTGAGGATTGCGTCGCTCACTCCCGCTGGCCAGGCGTGATACACGGCTGCTATCGCGGTTCCCCGGTCGGCTCGGCACTGGTCGTTGGCATGGGAATGTATTTCAGGCGGCTTCTCGAGCGGCACCACCGCGCCATCACGCTCATCGCGCTGACCGAGTTCGCCAAATCGCGCTTTGTCGCCGACGGATACCTGCCTGAACGCATCAATGTACGCGGCAATACCATCGCGGACCCCGGTACCGGGGTTCGCGACCGCGAGAGTCGCATCGTCTATGTCGGACGGCTCAGCCCCGAAAAAGGCGTCGATACATTGCTCAATGCCGCGCGAGGCGTGGACGGCACCATCGAAATCATTGGCGACGGCCCGGAACGGGCGCGGCTGGAGGCAATGGCCGGACCGAATGTCGTCTTTCGCGGGCAACTGCCCTCGCCGGACGTGCTCGAGCGGGTGAAGTCAGCGACATCGCTCGCCGTGCCTTCGCGTTGGTATGAAGGGTTTCCAATGGTCGTGCTTGAAGCGATGGCGACCGGCACGCCAGTCCTCGCATCGCGCATCGGTTCGCTCGCGGAGATCGTGGGGCATGAGCAAACCGGCCTGTTGCTGCCCCCTGATGACGCGACCGCCTGGCACGATGCGATGGTGAATGTCCTGCGATCGCCATCGATCGCGGAAACCATGGGTGCGAACGCCCGCGCGCGATTTCTGGAGAAGCATTCGGTGGAAATCGGTATGAAATCGCTCGGGGAAATTTATGCGCGGGCATGCGAGAAATTAACAACGACTTAAAGCTGAACCGTCAGACGATCCCGATCACGACCCACAACGGATCGCCTCGCGGCGGCGTCGATGCTTGCTCGGTTACGTCGCCGAACCCCGCCGCCCGCATGTAAGCCCCCACCAGGCGCTGCTTATCCGGACCGGAGACCGCCTGCCAGATCGCGACCGCCTTGGTCGGAAAGCACCGGTTGGAGAACGATACCACGAACGGCGCGCCCGGTCGCAGCACGCGCGCGACCTCCCGGAACACCTCGACCGGTCGCTGCAAGTACTGCACGGAAACGCACAGACACACCCCGTCGAATGTGCCGTCGCCCAGAGCCAGCGGAGGCTCCGCGTTCAGGTCTTGCACGAACCATCGCGAGAACCGCGGGTTGGCGGCGAGTTCTTCGGCGTTCATGCCGTGGCCGGTGACGGACGCGTAAGCGACATCCTCGGGCAGATGGCTGACCCAACTGCTCATCAGATCCAGCACGGTCCCGCCCGGGGGTAAAGCCTGGCGATAGACCTGGGTCACGGCGGCGACCGCACCATCATCGATGTGGGTTACAAATCGCGGGTGGACGTAGAATGCCGCGTCCGGCGACGGGTCCTCTTTATCGAAAGCCCACTCCGGCAGACCCGGCAATTGCTCCATGGGTAATTGCTCCATCGCCTGACATATTGGTGCACCCGCCCCAACCTGCCAATCACCCGGCTGTCCGAACCCAGGGCAATCGGGTGAAGAAGTCCTCGACAAACCGCTAAAACGTTGAATCTATGACGACCCTCTGGATTCGCTCAGTGGGGATGGTCATGGAC
>JBEKGV010000672.1:0-3474 GCA_050012615.1 Acetobacteraceae bacterium
GCGGAAGCAATCCTAACCCCATTCCGTAAGCAGCCGTTCATGCTATCGTTCAAATCCGGTCCGGAGAATGAAGCCATGAGCCTGGTTATGTATGAACGCATAGGGTCTGATGGGCGGCGGCCGAGCCCATTCTCGTGGCGTATCCGCTATGCTTTGGCCCACAAGGATATTCCAGTCGAGTTTCGCACAGTGCGCTTTGCCGACGTGGAAACAATCCGCGAGCTTAGTGGCCAGGAGAAAGTGCCGGTCATCACTGACAGCGAGAAAGTTGTCTACGACTCGTGGAACATTGCCGTGCATCTTGAGGAAGCATTTCCGAATCAACCCTCGCTGTTCGGCGGAGTAGCCGGCCGGGCCCACGCCCGTTTGGTCAATCATTGGTCTGACACTACGCTTGGGCCCGCAATTCGGCGTCTGATTTCGTCAGCCTTTATACTGTGCCTCGCACCTGAGGATCGCGACTATTTTCGGCGCTCCCGTGAGGCGGCTTTTGGATGTACGCTGGAAGAATATTGCGCCGAGAGGCCGCGCTGGCTGGCTCAATTGCTGGCCGTAATTGCGCCGCTCGAGATAACATTGCGAGAGCAACCCTATATCGGCGGTATGAGCGCAACATATGCGGATTACATTGTATTCTCGGCATTACAGTACGCCAGACTCGGGTGCCCTGAGGACTTTATCGAGCAGGGCACTGCGGTCCGTGGATGGCGCGACCGATTGACAGACGCGTTCAATGGCCTAGGGAATCTCTATCCCCTGCATCCACAAGCTGCCGCTTAGAACCGCGGCAAGACGATCAGTAGGAGAACTCGAACACCAAGCGCACAGGCGCGCTGTTTCATAGGGGGCCGGATGCCGCTTCGCCGGACGCGCGTGCTCTACGGGAGCATCAAGGGCCGTGCCTTCAACCAGGCAAGGGAATTTGCCCCTATTAATCGCCAGCCTTGGGAACTTATTCGCCAATCGATGTGATCGCGATCCGTGTTGTCCCGCCGCGATGACTGCGCCACGCCATGATGACGTCTGGCGGCCACAACGGAGAACCGCGAATGGATCGCTTCGACCTCGGCGCCCACACAAGACGTATCTCCACCGTCTCACCCGATGCACAGAAGTGGTTCAACCTCGGCCTTAACTGGTGCTACGGTTTCAATCAGGAGGAGGGTGTGAAGTGCTTCCGGAAGGCGCTTGAGTCGGACCCGGATTGCCTCATGCCCCATTGGGGTATCGCGTACGCGGCCGGGCCTTTCTACAACCTGCCGTGGCGCGATCTGGGCGCAACCGAGGCGGCGGCCGTGACCGCGGTGGCGTTCACGCATATCGCGCTCGCGCGCGAGCGATCCCTCCATGCGACGCCGGTCGAGCGGCGTTTGGTCGAGGCGCTGTCACGCCGATATCAGAAGCCGCACGCCGTACCGCCCGAAGAATTCGACAGATGGGACGACGACTACGCCGCCGAGATGCGCCGCGTTTATTATGAGTTTCCGAACGACCATGACGTGATGGCGCTGCTCGTGGAAGCGCTCATCACGCGCACGCCTCGCCGGCTCTGGGATGTCAGGACGGGACTTCCGGCACGTAATTCCGATGTGGTCGAAGCCGTGCGCGTTATCGAACGCTCGATCGCGCTGGCGGACGCCGCCGGACAGCCGCAACACCCGGCGATCGTTCACCTGCACATTCACGCGCTTGAAATGTCCAATCGTCCCGAAGACGCCATGCGGTCGGCCGACATTCTCGGGACTTTATGTCCGGACGCCGGACATATGAACCATATGCCGGGTCACATCTATGTATTGTGCGGCGACTACGAGAAGGCCGTGCTGGCGAGCGAGAAGGCGATCGCGGCCGATAACGAGTACGCCGATTACGCCGGTTCATTCAACTTTTATATCACGGCGCGCTGTCACGATCTTCATCTTATGATCTTCACCTGCATGTTCCTCGGGCAACACTGCCGGGCACTGGAGGCCGCGAACACCATTCGGCGCAATTTACCGAGAGAGATTCTGGCGATTCAGGGCCGGCCAAAGATCGCCTATATGACCGAGGCCTACTATTCAATGAAAATGCACGTATTGGTGAGGTTCGGTCAGTGGCAGGCCATCATCGATGAACCAATGCCGGACGAGCCCGAACTTTATTTGGTCTCGACCGCGATGCAGCACTACGCCCGAGGTGTCGCGTTCGCGACGCTTAAAAATATCGCCGCGGCCGAGGAGGAAAGGGCCCTTTTCTTCGAAAGCCTCCGGTGTATCCCGGCGGATCGTCGGTTCCTCAGCAACGACGCCCTCACGATTCTGGGCGTCGGTGAAAAGATGCTTGAGGGAGAACTGGAATATCACAAGGGCAATTATGAGGCGGCCTTCGCGGCTTTGCGGGAGAGCGTGAGACGAGACGACAGCCTTGGATACACCGAGCCGTGGGCCTGGATGCATCCACCGCGGCACGCGCTCGCGGCACTATTGGCCGAACAAGGCCACTACGCCGAAGCCGAGGAAGTCTACCGGGATGACCTTGGCCTGAGCGGCCGGATCCAGCGCTGCACTCAGCATCCGGACAACGTCTGGGCGCTGCACGGGATCGTCGAGTGTCTGCGGCGTCGAGGAGAGAAAGAAGAACACGCCATACTCAGCAGAAAGCTTGATGACGCGCTAGCCAAGACTGATGTCCCAATCACGTCTTCCTGCATGTGCCGGGCCACGACCTATGCGCCGATCAATTCTGGCAGCGACTGTTGCTCCTGACTTTGTGAGGGTTGCGAATGCAGCGAACGAAACACCGCGGGGGAACTGATAGGCTCGTCACCAACGTCACGGGCCGGCCCCTCGTCTCGCCGTCGCGGCCTCGCCGACCGCGATCCCGCGACTCTGAGCCGCTGGCGCCGCAAGTCGCGGTGTCGCAGCCGGCCACTGTCTGATGTCACAAGCCAGCCTGCCGATGTACAATCTGCCGGAGATGCAGGCCGATAACGCCGCCTTCTGGCTGGCGATCCGAACCGAGGCGGAACGGCTCGGCGTTATCAGCCTTCCCCCGGCGCTGAACTTCGCGCGCAAACCGGTGCCAGCGCGGATCGAGCCCGACACAGTGTTCACCCAGGTCTGTGGCTGGCCGCTGCAAACCATTTACGCCGGGCAGGCGATGGTCCTGGGGGTGCCAGCCTATGATGCCGAGCACTGCGCCGGCCCGACCCATGCCGGCGTGTTTGTAGTGCGGCGAGACGCGCCCGTCCGCTCCGTCGCGGACCTTCGTGGCTGCGATTTCGTATTCAACAGTCTTCATTCGAATTCAGGCATGAACCTGCCGCGCCGCGTGATCGCCGAACTGGCGGGCGGCAGGCCATTCTTCGGGTCAATCGCCGAGACCCACAGCCAGCCGAGCAACCTCGAACGCGTCGCCCGTGGCGAGGCCGATTCCACTTGCGTGGATTGCGTCACCTACGCTTTCTTCGCCCGCCATCGCCCGGCCCTGGCG
>JBEKGV010000673.1:0-3473 GCA_050012615.1 Acetobacteraceae bacterium
GGGTGGATCGTCGCAATTGTCGCAATGACCGCACGGCGTGTCCATCGTTTCGCCAAAGCAAGCAAGCAAGCCTCGCGTGCGGCAGCCGACCGCTTCCGTCTGCGAAACCATCTCCTCCAGCCGCATCCGCATGACGCGCTTCTGCGCTGACGGTGCCGCCGATTGCGCGAGCCAATGCCGCGCCCGCGCGACATCCTGACCATCGTACAACAGCAACGTCTCGGCGGGATCGCCGTCGCGGCCGGCACGGCCGATTTGCTGATAATACGCCTCCGGGCTATCCGGCATGTCCAGGTGCACGACGAAACGCACATCCGGCCGGTCTATCCCCATGCCAAAAGCGATCGTCGCCACGACCACAAGCGGCTCGCCGGAGCGGAATCGTTGAGCGGCTGCTCGTTTTTCAACCGGATCGAGCCTGGCGTGGAACGGTACCGCCGGAAAGCCTTTCTCGACCAGCTTCGCGGCGACCCGCTCGGTTCGCGCGCGGCTGCCGCAATAGACGATGCCGCAGGCGCCTTTATGCCGGCCAAGAAACGACAGGAGTTGAGCGGTTTCCCCGACCTTCGGCTCGGCCGCGAGATGCAGGTTCGGCCGGTGGAAGCTGGCGACGAATACCTCCGCCGTGTCCATCTTCAACGCCGCGAGGATATCTTTCCGCGTGTTTGGATCCGCCGTCGCGGTCAACGCGACGCGCGGCACACCCGGGAACAAATCGCCCAGTTGAGCGAGGTCGCGATACTCCGGGCGGAATTCGTGGCCCCATTGCGAGACGCAATGCGCCTCGTCGATCGCGAACAGCGCCAGCTCCAGGCGGGACAAAACGTCGATCAGGCCGTTGCCGAGCAAGCGTTCCGGCGAGACGTACAGCAGGTCGAGCTGACCCTCAACCAGTTCGCGATGCACATGCCGCGCCTCCTCGGGCGGAAGTTCGGAGTGCAGCGCGGCGGCGGCAACTCCCAGTTGGCGCATGGCGGCCACCTGATCGTCCATCAACGCGATCAATGGCGAAACGATGATGGCGGTGCCGGGGCGACACAGAGCCGGGATCTGATAGCAGATGCTTTTGCCGCCACCGGTCGGCATCAGTACCAGCGCGTCGCCGCCCGCGAGAACGTAGCGAATCACAGCTTCCTGGGAGCCGCGGAAGCCGGGGAAGCCGAATACGCGGCGGAGGACGGCCAGGGGGTCGTTCGCGGCAAGGGACACGTCAGGCATGCGGCGATCGTCCACCGCGAGTGAATCATCCGTGATGAGAGAGTGAAGCATCAACGCGGGCTAGGCTGTCGGCGGTCGGGCACGGCGGAGCGTCCTTGGGCAGTTACCTCACTACCAGCCGATAGGTTAAGATTCGGTCAACCGGGGTCACGCGTTCTTAAGTTCGCTAAATGTTCTACACGAAAGGCAGGGAGTGGTGCAGCACTGTGCAGCTACTTGCTTAAAAAAATTGTCTCGCCTTGTCAACGGATTCTTGAGGTAATCGCTGAGATTGAACAATAATCTTCAACGCATCAACCTGCCGTCCCGCATTAAAAATGGCTTTGGCATGGCTCACCCTAATTTGTGCTCCCGCATTGGTATATTGTTCATTTTTCACGAGAAAATCGACTACGAAAAGAACATCGGCGCAAGACTTGTCACGAAATAATTCATAATGGTTCACGAAGCAAGCCTTTCCTATTGAATTTAGGCTGCGCTCTAACTTCTTGTCATCCACTTTATCTGCTTCTCCCCGCTACACATCAGTCAACCGTACCACAACCCATGGGCGACTTAATGATGGATGAGAAAATCCATACTTCATCGGCATTTTTTGTGCTTTCCGCCCCATCATGTTTCTGAAACTGACCATGCCCGGCCATTCGGATCGGTACGAGGAACGCTTCAACGTTTACCTCCTAAGCCGCGCGCCGTACCTCGCTGGCCATTTGTTTTCCCAACTGCCGCAACGCCTTCTCCAGCGTGCCTATCCTGGTCTGGTGGTCGAGATCGATCATGCGACGAACTTCACCCTCCAGAAGGTCCAGTTTGCGCGCGAGCGTGACGTTATTCAGGCCCTCCTCGCGCATCGCCTGGTACAGCGCCAGCTTGGCTGACTGCAGCATCGGCAAGACCACTACCGGGCGCGCGGCCGGTGATGACGGCTCAGGAATATCTCGTTTCATCTTTATGAGCCCACCCAATGCGGCGAGCAACGCGTCGCTCGCCAGAGCGCGGGCCTCGGTCTCGGTATCACCCTCGGTCAACGCCTCAAGAACGTCGGGGAAGCGGACTTGCCAGGCGCCATCCTCACTTTGGAACACGGTATAGGGGTAAATGAATTGCATCCGATCTCCTTAGCGCCCACCCCGGCATTATTAGGGCAGTTCGTCTTTCGTCAGACCCAACTGGCTCGGCGTGCGGAAGGCCAGGGTCGATCTCCTTCGTTGGGTCCTTCACAGTTGTCAGGCGGCCGCCAAACAGCAATTGCCCGTGGCTACCTTTGCCGTGACGGGCGTCACAGGAAAATTCGACATTCCGCTGCTTCGCGAGACGCCTAAGCTTACGAACGAGTTCAGACCCCTTCACTGGCCAGTTATCGTACAAAAATGTACGAGAGGCGAGAAGTAAACCTCGGACGAACCTTCAACCAGCCGCCGCGACCGCCCGCCCTCCGGACAGCCGATAAATCCGGTCGAGCTTCTCCACGCCGATCAGCCGGTGCGCGATCAGGATCACCGTGCGCCCTTCCGCGACCTCATTCAGGGTGGCCAGAAAAGCGCGTTCCGTATCCGCGTCCAGCCCGGCGCAAGGCTCATCCAGGATCAGGATCGGCGCCGGCGACATCAGCGCGCGGGCCAGCGCCAGGCGGCGCCCCTGACCGCCCGAGAAGCGAGCGCCACCCTCTCCCACCCAGGTATCGAGCCCGTCCGGCAAAGCGCGCACGACATCGCCGATCCGTGCCGCGTCAAGCGCTGCCCACAGTGCGGCGTCATCGGCATTCGGCCGGGCGAGACGCAGATTGGCCCGGATCGTATCGTCGAACAGGTGCGTGGTCTGACTGAGCCACCCAACCCGTGCCCGCACGGCGGCGGCGGTCAATGTCGAGATGGTGGTCCTACCGAGCAGTATCGCGCCCGACTGTGGCGCCGCGACCTTCAACAACAGCGCCGCGATGGTCGACTTGCCGGATCCGGAGGGTCCAAGCACGCCCACCCGAGTGCCCGCCGGTATTTCCATGGTCAATCCATCGAACACCTTCGGCAAATCCGGACGCCACTGAAAATTCACCGCGTCGAACACCAGCCGCGAGCCGGAATCCGCCTTGGCGGGTGACCTGGGGTCCGGCACCGGAACCGGCGCATCCGCCGCCTCGAGCACCCGGTGCGCCGCCGCCGCCGCATGTCCAAGATACGCCCCCGCCCTGGGCAGCCCGCCGACGACCTCGAACACAGCGAGCACGATAAAGGCCGCGACGATGATGCTCCCAACCG
>JBEKGV010000674.1:0-3472 GCA_050012615.1 Acetobacteraceae bacterium
TGCATCGCCTTTCGCACGTGAATTGCGCGCGGTCTCGGTCAGCAGCCGATCCATCTCGTCGAAGCTTGGCTGGAACTGCGAGGGCACCGACTTGCGCCCGACCTCCACCGCCATCTGCGGTCCGAGGCCCTCCAAATGCGAGGTGATCATCTGCCGGACGATGCCCAGCATGATGCCCTCCTCCTCGAGCACGCCCTTCATGCGGGCGGCGATCGGGCCGAACAATCCATAGGAGAGGAACACACCCAGCAGCGTGCCGACCAGCGCGGTGCCGATCATGTGACCCAGGATGTCGGGGGATTCGTTGATGGCGCCCATCGCCTTGATGACGCCGAGCACCGCCGCGACGATGCCCAGAGCGGGCAAAGCGTCCGCCATGGCGGACAGCGCCTTGGGGGCACGCATTTCCTCGTCGTGCCACTTATCGATCTCTGTCTCCATCATTTCGCCGACCTTGTAAGGGTCGGTGAAATTCAGCGTGATCGCGCGAAACACGTCGGCGACGAACGACACGAAGTGGTGGTCGGCGGCCAGCCGCGGATAGCGGCCAAAGACCGGCGAGGAGTCGGGTTCCTCGATATGCTTTTCCAGCGCCAGGTTGCCCTCCTGCCGGGCGACGCGAAACAGCAGGAACAGCAGGCAAAGTGCATCGGAGTAGTCGGGACGCCGCCAATGGGCGCCGGAGACGACCTTCTTGAAGCCGGCGAAAACCGCCTTCACCGTGCCCAGTTCGTTGGAGATCAGCAGCGTCGCGACACCCGGACCCAGGATGGTCAACAGCTCCGGCCCGATCGCGTCGAGGATGACGCCGAACTTGCCGCCTTCGAGCGTATAGCCGACGCCGATCGCGACGAAGACGCCGCCAAGTCCGATCAGTTGCCACATGGCCGATTTTTTCGCGCCTGTTTCGCTGTTGACATCCCTGCATTTCGCAAGGCATACCGGTCCTATAGCATTTCGCATAGGGGCTAGCTAGTCCTTATTTCGCGAAATCAGCACAGGAGAAGCCTGGTGCCGTTCAACGTCCCGCTCGCCGAGCCCGCTCTGGCGAACATGAAAAAGCAGCTCAATAGTGCCGTGACGGCCGCTCCCGCCGTCGTTTCGGCGATCCGCGACGGCAGCGCCCGCAGCGGCATGCCGTTCAACGTGATGCTGGCCTCGGCCCAGATGGAAAGCGGCCTCGATCCTAACGCACAGGCCCCCACGTCGTCGGCCACCGGGCTGTTCCAGTTCATCGACCAGACCTGGCTGGACGCGATCCGGCAATATGGACCGCAGCATGGCCTGTCCGCCGAGGCGGCCTCGGTCGTGCGACGCAATGGCGCGTTGACGGTCGACGACCCGGCCACGCGCCAGCGCATCCTGGATCTTCGCAAAAACCCCGCGGTCGCTTCGGCGCTGGCCGGGGACCATCTGCGTGGGGTCTCCAACAGGATCGCGATTACCCTTGGGCACCCGCCGGACGCAGCGGAAATTTACCTCGGTCACCTGCTGGGCCCTGGTGGCGCTTCGCAGATACTGCAGGCGGTGCGCACCACGCCCAATCAATCCGCCAGCGATCTGTTACCAGCCGCGGCGAGCGCCAACCCGACACTGTTCAGCTCGCCGGGCGGCACACCCTACACAGTGACCCAGTTCATGGATCATCTGCGAGACCGGGTCAGCCGCGCCTACGCCTCCGTGGGAGCGGTCATGCCGCAGGGGCCGATCAATCTTGGCTCGCCGCCCAGTACGGCGCCGAGCACGGCCGGGCCGATCGGTACCGGCATTTTCCGCACCCCCGGGAGTGCCGACCCGAGTGGCATCGGCGCATCGGGATGGGGTTCCGCCAGCTCCCGGAACAGCCGCCCCGCGTTCGAGCGGCAGCTGATGGCGACGATGGCCAAAGTATTCACGCACATGGACCTCACGAACCACGGGGGCCGGCGGACCCTGTCGCACGGCAAAACACAACAAGGCCTGCCGAGCGGGATCCTGGAGGCATTGAAGTCCGGCGGCGTCAGCACGACGGGCTGACGCGACTGCCGCGCAAGCGTCATCCTGGAATCAGAGGCGCGCCCCGATCCCCCGACCGGGCCGCCCGCCGGACCGGCAGCTGATCGAAATTAGTGGACGCCGAGAGTATTTTTAGCCGAAATCGCTAATCGCAATTGACACCTGTAGGTCACCGCCGCAGTTTGGCTGGAACTACAGACTCGATATGGGCGTAAGGCCCGCGGTCGCAGTCCCGGGGGCAAGTGTGACCGAAACGCCCGACAGACTAACGGCGGACGCCGATGCCATCAGGCCCGACGGGTCTGAAAAATTGCGCGCTTTCAGCGATGCATTGCGCCGTGGCGACCCGCAGGCCGCTTTGGAGGCGGCGCGCGACGCCTGCCTCGCCGAACCCAACCGAGCCGAGGCGCATTACGCTTACGGCCAGGCCTGGGCCGCCGCCGGCAATCCGGCGTGAGCCCAGCAGGCGTTCGCCGTCGCTGTCAGGCTGCGTCCCGGCTTCGCCGACGCCTGGGTCAATCTCGGCCTCGCCCGCTATGCGCAAGGGTCGATCGAAGACGCCAGGAACACCATGGTCCGCGCCCTGCGAGCCCAGCCCGGCCATCCCGCAGCGACCACCAATCTGGCGGCGCTATCGCGTCTCACCGGCAGCTACGACACGGCGGAGACTCTGCTGCGCGATGCGTTGGCGCGCGACCCGCAGGACGCCGGCGCACGGCTGAATCTGGTCGCCGAACGGCTGCAGGAGGAAAAGCCCGCCGAGGCGCTGGCGCTGCTGAACGAAGTCGATCCGCCGGCCGATAATCTCCCCGCCGCGCGCCACTGGCATCTGCAGCGGGCGCTGGCGCTGACCGTACTGGGCCGGCCGGCCCAGGCGCGCGCCGCGCTCGCCGAATGCGACGCGCTCGGCCCGGCGCCGCCGGAACTCAGGCCGATGCGGCTGTGGCGGGATGTGGTGCTGGCGCTCGCCGAGGGCCGGCGGGCGGAGGCGCGCGCCCTGGCCGGCGCGATGGAGGCGGCGCTTGAACAGATGGGACCGGGCGCGGTGCTCGAACACCGGATCATGGCCCGGTACGACCTCGCCAAATTCTGGTCGCGTGAGGGCGATGACGCCCGGGCCTTCGCGCAATGGTGCGCGGGCCACGCTCTGTTGCGGACGATCCAGCCATTCTCGCGCGACACGACGCGGGCTTATTTCGACGCCGCGATCGCGACCTTCACGCCCGAGCGCTACGCTGCCGGTCCCCGCGCGCGAAACGCCGATCCCGCGCCGGTGTTCATCGTGGGCATGCCGCGCTCCGGCACGACGCTCGCCGAGCAGATTCTCGCCGCCCATCCTCAGGCGCATGGCGCCGGGGAGCGTTCGGCGCTCGGCCGGCTCGCCTGGCGGCTTGGAGGCGGCGAAACCAAGGAGGCGATCGCCCGCATCGCGGCGCTCGATCAGACGGCGCTCGACGCGGAAGCGGAGGCTTATCTC
>JBEKGV010000675.1:0-3472 GCA_050012615.1 Acetobacteraceae bacterium
CGGGACCGAGCCTATGAAGCGGTGGACCGGATCGAGTGGCCGACCGGGTTTTGCCGCCGCGATATCGGCTGGCGAGCGTTGCGCCAATAGATCCGTCCGGGCGGCCTGACGACGCCACGTTTGAGAGCGTGATTCACGCTTTCCGGCTACCCAGCCTCAAGCGATCGCGCTCCATGCTTCCAAATCAAGGCGGTCATGCTGTCGGCGGGGTGGTATAGTTCCGCGCCGCACTGGCAGAGCCACGACACATAGTCGAACTCGCTGCCACCGCAGGCATAGCATCGAAGCGGAAGCTGCGTCCGTTTGAAAATCTCGACCTTAGCGGTCATCGCGAACAATTGCTCGACGTCATCACGGTTCAGAAATCCGGGTGCCGACAGGTGATCGGCCTTTCCTCGATCCAGCGCCGCGCCGATATCCTTGAGGTGTTGAATCGCCATCAGAACGTTGAGCGCATTCGGAAGCCGCCGGTCGTTCAGGATGCTGTGGTGCGCGAAAGCGGACTGAAGAGGGTGACTTGTGCCGATATCCTCCAGAATGAAAAGACCGGCGGGACGCAGGCGCTTCATTCCCTCCGCCAGGCAGGACGCCTGATGTTGTGGAATGTGACTGCCGTCATCGATGATGAGATCGACGGGGCCCTTGATATCGTCGAGCATGGCTTTGACGCTGTCCCGGTCGGCCTGATCGATTTGCCGGTAGCAAATTCTCGTGTCCGCGGGCCAGTCGGACTGCGCGGGAAGAATATCGGCTCCGATGATCTCGGCACGGGGAAAGCAGTTCGCCAGCCAGCGGATCGATGCGCCGTGAAAGACGCCGAATTCAATCACACGGCGGACATCGCCGACAACCGCGAAGGCGCGCCGATAGGTCTCGGTATAGCGGTGCCAGTAGTGTTTGTCGGAAGCTGGTTCGAATTCGGGGGTCATCGTGGGGGCGGCGACGGGCGTTTTGTGGTTGGCGGGTTATTCAATCGACTCATCGCCGCCGAAAGGGAGGCGACGACCTTGGCAGTGGCTCCTTCGACCCGCCGCCTGATTCGATCGCCTTCCATCAATCGCTTCCCGTCAATCGTTCCCGATCAATCGCTTCCGGTCAATCGCTTCCGTGGGAGCCCGCCCTCTCCGCTGCCTCAGCGGCACCGATAGGGATGCCACCAGCACCAGCCACCTCCGCCAGGCTCAACGATGCAGCCGGTGGTGGAGACGGCGATCGTCAGAAGCAGGGCCAGGGCAATTACACGGCTCATTCGAACACTCCTGTAGAGTGGGCCACGAACCGTTCGGCGGTTTGGCCCGTAAGGTTTCCAGACGCATTTCGGCACTCGGAAATCGACGTTCGGGTCCGGGTTGCTGGCGGATGGGTCGATCCGCAGCCAGTCCCGGTTCCACGGCAGACGAGACACTGTCCCGCCCCATGGGACCAAAATTATAGACGGAGCGGCAACCCGATTGCAACGAGAACTTGGCCCTGGCAGGTCACAGGCGCACCTTGAACTAAGGCGACGCCTACTAATTATCGCTTCAGCCGGGCTCTCCTCCGTTCGTCATCACCGTGCTTGACCCGGTGATCTGTTCCAGCACGTTGCCGCGAGAGATCACCGGGTCAAGCCCGGTGATGACGAGGAGCAGTGCGCGTTCCTCGACTCGCTTATTGGTGGGCGTCGCCTAAAGGGCTCCGACGGGGCGGTCGCCGAGGGCTCTGAACAGAGGGTACCATATTGTCGCACGTCGATACGTCGAACCTGGCCGGCGATGACTGATCCGCTCGTCCGCACCGGTCCGGCCGGACCGCGATGCGTCGGGGCCGGGTTCCTGTTAGGCTCGCATCGTCGTTTGGCGCGGTTGGTTCGCGCTTTCGTTGTGGGGATACCGCTCGTGTCAGGTTGCTCGGAACTCGGCCCGACTTCACATATTCCTCCCTTCGCGCGGGTGCCGTATGAGCCGTTCTCTCGGGCCGCGGCCGTGGCCATCGCACTGCGCGAGTGGCGGCTGTTCGGGGAGCCTGTCGACGAAGGGGATCCTGACGACCCGGTCAAGCCGGAGCGCGAGCCGGGGCTGTGGCAGCGGGTCGGCGAATATTGGTGGTTGGGCCTGAACCGAAACGCACCGGAGGCGGGTTGGACGGGGAAGCATGATGCGCAGGGCAAGGTCTTTCCGCCCGAGGATGACGGCGACTACGCGTGGTCGGCCGCGTTCATTTCTTATGTGATGCGGATCGCCGGAGCTGCGGAAGCGTTCCCTTATGCCGCGGACCACGCGGTCTACATCAACGCGGCGAAACGCATGACAATGGGCACCGATCACGGCTGGCTGATGACGGCCGAACGTCCTGAGGCGTATGCTCCTGTTCCGGGCGATCTTATTTGTCACGGCCGGGGCCGTGCCGCGTCGCTGCGATACGACGATCTGCCGACGGAGCAATTGTTTCCCTCGCATTGCGATATCGTTGTCGATACGTCGCAACCTGGGGTGCTTCGGGTCATCGGCGGGAATGTCCGGGACGCCGTCACGATGCAGAGCGTGCCGGTCACGGCGGACGGACGGCTCGCCCGTCCGGACGGGGTCGTCCTGGATCAGGATCGAAACTGGATGGCCGTGCTGCGAGTCCATGAGCCGGTGGCGGGCTCCTGAACAACGGGCCGCGGGGGGAGGTCGCCGATGATTATCACGGACATTGAGCAACTCAGGTCGAAGCTCGATGCCAAAGACCCGATCGAGGGCGCCACCTTCACCGATATCGACTGGAGCGATCTCGATTGCGATAGTGCCAGGTTCACCGGTTGCGTCATTGATGGCGCGCAATTTTCGAACGTGGTTTTCGTTGGGGCAACGTTTTCGCGGTGCCAGTTTCTTCGCTGCCGGTTCGCACGGTCTGAGCTATGCGACGCGGAATTCGAAGAGTGTGCTTTCACGACGCGCGACGATAAGCCCGTTGGGTGTTCATTCGCGTTCAGCGATCTGCGTCGAACGCGATTTCTGAAAAGCGACCTGTCGTTGTGCCAGATCGAACGGTCAGATCTGTTCTCGGTTGAAATGGATCACTGCAACCTCCGGGGCACGCGCTTCCATAAGGTCGACTTCAGCCATGCCTATAGCCGGAAGGTCGTTGTGACACGTGCCACGTTCCGGAGCTGCAATCTGGAGTTCGCCGATTTGGCGGAGGCTCGTTTGGCGGAGTGCGACTTCACGGATAGCCGCCTTCGCGAGGCGGATCTTACGTCCGCCGATTTGACCGACGCGGTGCTGCGCGGTTGCGATCTCTTTCGAGCCGAGTTGGCAGGCGCGAAACTCGAAGGGGCGGATCTGCGGGGCGCCGAAATCAGCGGCCTGAATTTGCTGAGCCTCGGCAGTTTCGCGCGAATGAAAATCGATCAGAGCCAGCAACATGCCCTGCTTTTGGGGATTGGCCTCGACGTGTATCCGGAATCACCCTGAGGCGATCAGCCGGGCCACGCGGTGGAGTGCCAGCA
>JBEKGV010000676.1:0-3470 GCA_050012615.1 Acetobacteraceae bacterium
ACTTACGGCCGCGCCTGATTTCCCCGCGGCCGCCCAGGTAACCCCCGTCATCCCCCGGCCTGTCACGCCGTCATCCCCCGACTTGTCACACCGTCATCCCCCGACTTGTCACACCGTCATCCCCCGACTTGTCACACCGTCATCCCCCGACTTGTTCGGGGGACCTGTCGCGGCACCGTGCTGCGAGAGGTGGCCCGGACAAGCCGGGCCATGACGTTGGAAGAACCGTCGCACGCGCTCATCGGCCTTAGTCTGCGCTTCTCATCGGCCACAGTTCGCGCTCGCGGACGCGCCCGCATTCACATCGGCTGTGCGCCCACACCCCCGCGGCAAGCCGGTACGAAATCCAGCGCGCCCAGTGACATGCGCCAGATCGCGGCTTCGGCGGGCAGGCGCATGCCGTGCAGCAGCATCGCCACGACGAACGCGACCGCCAGCAACGAAACCGGCCGCCGAGCGGGCGGCGGACCCGCGAGAAACGACAACAACGCCGCGCCGGCCACGCCCGTGATGGCGCCGATCAGGACCTCCGGGAGCGAGTGAAACCCCAGTTCAAGCCGCGACGATCCGATCACCACCGCGGCCAGCAGCGCGACGAGCAGCACCGCGCGCAGACGGCCCGCCACGAGCGCCACCATACCGCCCGCCACCACCGAAGCCGCGGCCGTGTGGCCGCTCGGTGAGCGAAGCGCCCAATGACTGAACACCGGCGCGCACGCCAGAAAGCTCACTTTCAGCAATAAAATAATTCCGAGTGTGATGGCGACGACCGCGATCCAGGCCAACGCCCCTCTGCGCCAGCCTTGCGCGGCCAGCACGATCGCGACCGCCGCCGCGACCGGAAGCACCACCGCCTGGTCCGCGAAATCGGTCAAAAACATCGCTGAATTCATTATATCGTCCAAAAGTTGATGATCGGCCTGCTGGAATTTCAGTTTGGTGACGCCACTCCCCTGGACGTTCCCGCCTGCTCGGCGTTAGCGTGTCCGTCCAGGTCCCGAAACAGGACCAACCGGAAATCAGGAGCGAGGCCATGCTGTCGAAAGAGGAAAACGAAATCGTCACCCGCATCGGACCGGGCACGCCGATGGGCGACACGCTGCGGCGCTACTGGGTGCCCGCGCTGCTCGCCAGCGAAATCCCTGGCCCTGACTGCGCTCCCGCTCGCGTTCGCCTTCTGGGCGAGGACCTGGTCGCCTTCCGCGACAGCGAGGGCCGCATCGGCCTGCTGGATGAACTGTGCCCGCACCGTCTCGCCAGCCTCTATTTTGGCCGCAACGAAGAATGCGGTCTGCGCTGCGTCTATCACGGCTGGAAATTCGACGTCGAAGGCGCTTGCGTCGACATGATGAATGAACCGGAAGAGCATGATTTCAAACATAAAATCCACATCAAAGCTTACCCCACCGCCGAATTCGGCGGGCTGATCTGGGCTTACCTCGGGCCGCCCGAGAAAATGCCGCCCGCACCTAAATTCGCCTGGACCCAGGCACCGGAATCACAACGTCACGTCACCAAGGTGATCCAGGAGTGTAATTGGCTCCAGGGCCTGGAAGGCGGCCTCGACACGTCCCATGCCCCAATCATGCACCGTACGTTGACGGACGAGACGACACGCGGCGGGATTAAACCATCCAACCCGTTCGTACGCGGCAAAGCGCCCACGCTTATCGTCGATCTGACGGATTATGGCTACCAATATTCCGGTATCCGTGCTCTTGGCGACAGTGAGACGCACATCCGCGCCTACCACTACGTTCTGCCGTTCCATCAGATCCGCCCGTCCGTGTCGGAGACCGGTGCGCCGATGGACGCCGGGCACATCTGGGTGCCGATGGATGATGATAATACGATGGTGTACAACTGGATCTTCAGCAAAGACGGCACGCCGTTGAATGAGGAAGACCGGCTGGAACGCGGCATCGGCAACGGGCCATTGCACGTCGATCAGACAACGTTCCGGTCCTTCGCGAACAAGTCCAATAACTACCTGCTCGATCGCGGCGTCCAGCGCAACGAAACCTTCACCGGCATCGATGGCATCAACGCGCAGGACCGGGCGATCCAGGAGAGCATGGGGCGCGTCGTCGACCGCTCGCGGGAGCATCTGGGTCCGGCCGACAAAGCCATCATCCAGTTGCGCAAGAAACTCCGCGACGCCGTCCGCGCCGTCGAAGCCGGCGGTACCCCCGACGGCCTGGGCACCACCTACTACGATCTGCATGCCGGCGAGGGCGTGGTGCCGCGCGATGCCGATTGGCGTCAGGAGTTGACCCCGACGATGCGGCCCGAGGCGATCCTGCAAACGGTCTGATCCGATCAACCGACGGGAGCGGCGGGACGCCACACTTTCCCGTGGCAGAATGCCGCCCCTTCCCCATCATGGCTTCCTATCCGTCATCCCCCTCCCCCGACTTGATCGGGGGATCTCCGGGGGACCTATCGCCGCACGGTGCCGGATCAGGTGGCCCGGACGAGCCGGGCCATGACGCATAAAGGATGATCCGGGTCTGACGAGCCTGGCCACGACGAATAAAGGACTGATCCAGGACTGGCGCCAACCCCGCCAATCGGCGAGACTCCGGCCAATAGCGGACAATTGATCCGCGTCGGAGGAAAGCCGGTTGGCGACGTTGTCTTTGCGTAAGCTGCGTAAGTGTTTTGGTCCGCTGGAAGTCGTCCCCGGAGTCGAACTCGACGTGGCGGAGCACGAGTTCGTCGTGCTGGTCGGACCCAGCGGCTGCGGCAAGAGCACCATCCTGCGAATGATCGCCGGCCTCGAGGAACCAACCTCCGGCGACATCCTCATCGATGGCGCCGTCGTCACCGAGCGTGAGCCCAAAGATCGAGACATCGCCATGGTGTTTCAGGACTACGCGCTCTACCCGCACATGACGGTGGCGGAGAACATGGCGTTCGCGCTCCGCTATCGCCACGTGAAGCGCGCGGACATTCGCCGGCGCGTGACGGACGTTGCGCGGATGCTGGAAATCGAGCCGCTGCTGCAGCGAACCCCGCGGCAATTGTCCGGCGGTCAGCGGCAACGCGTCGCCATGGGCCGCGCGATCGTCCGCGATCCGAAACTGTTCTTGTTCGATGAGCCATTGTCGAATCTCGACGCGAGGCTGCGCGTGCAAATGCGCACCGAACTGCGCAAGCTGCGCCTCGCGGTGCCGACAACGACGATCTACGTCACGCATGACCAGGTGGAGGCGATGACCCTGGCCGACCGGATCGTCATCCTGAACCACGGCCGCGTCGAACAAATCGGCACGCCCGAGGAGGTTTACGATACGCCCGCCACTGCCTTCGTCGCCGCCTTCATCGGTGCACCCGCGATGAACTTGCTGCCCGCGAGGTCGGATCGCGGACAACTAATACTCGCCAACGGCACCGTTCTGCCATGGTCAGGCGACGGTGCCGAGGACGTGTTTTGTGGCCTACGACCCGAGGCTCTGACCTGGATCCCT
>JBEKGV010000677.1:0-3470 GCA_050012615.1 Acetobacteraceae bacterium
GCCGTATCCAGCACATGCACCGTCAGGCTCCCGGTTTCGGATTCAGCTTGCATTGGATCGCGGCATGATCAGATCGTCCAAACGAAATCGCGCGATTTTCGCTACCTCGGCGAGGGCGGTCAGCATTTCCTGGCCCGGGGAATGTGCGACTCTCTCCGACAGCGCCGCGAGGATCGCGGAACGATCGCGCTGGCCGCGGACCGCGATGATGAACGGAAAGTCAAACCGGGCGCGATAGGCGGAGTTAAGTGAATCGAATGCCGCCGCCTCGGTGGCCGCCAGTTGGTGCAGTCCCATGGCCCCCTGTTCCGAAGACGAGGCCTCCGTCAATGGACCAGGACGGGCAAGCTCCGGATGGGCGCGAAGCAAAGCAAGTTGGCGTTCCGTCCCGGAATTCGTCACGACAGAAACCATGGTCGCATGTAGTGCCGGTACCGATGCGAACGGCCGCCCGGCAAATGCGGCCTTCGCGACCCATGAGGAATGCTCGAAAATGCCGCCAAGAAGCGCGGTGAATGGGTCCTCACCGAGCGTGTTGACCGTGTCCAAATCGATGGCGCCGGCGTTCAATTCGTCCTCGAACCCTCGGCGATCCAGGATCCAAGCGCTGCACGCTCGGCCTCGGTGATCTCCGTGATGTTGTTCAACGGCATCGTGTGGGTCTTCACGGCCTGGGCGAAAATCTGTTTCGAGTATTGCAGGATTTGCGCTGGCGTATCGAACATCACACCTTTGGGTGGTTCGGAAAACGCGGGAAATTTTGGATGCGCCGAGTGGCAAATGTGGCAGCGCTGGTCTACGATGATAAGCACTTCGGTGAAGCTGACCGGCTTCTCCGCGGTGGCGCTGGGAGGACTGTAACTGTCCACAAGCGTCACGAGCGCCGCCAGTGCGATGGGCACGGCCGCGGCCGGCCACAACCGCCAGTCCGGCTGGGCTCCGGTGTGCATCGTGTTGAAATAATGCCGTACCAGGAAGCTCGCCACGAAAATGCACGACAGGATCAGCCAGTTCCACTTCGTTTGATAGGTGAACGAATAGTGGTTGCTGAGCATGACGAACACGACGGGCAGCGTCAGATAATTATTGTGGATCGAGCGCTGCTTGGCCTGATAGCCCAGGATTGGGTCGGGCTCCTGTCCCGCGATCAGGGCATCGACCGTTTTCTTCTGGTTCGGGATGATGATGAACAGCACGTTGCCGACCATGATGGATCCCACCAGGGCGCCGACCTGAAGGAATGCTCCGCGGCCGCTGAAGACGTGGCAGAATCCATAAGTGATCAGAACCAGTAGGGAGAATCCGCAGGCCGCCAGCCGAGCCGTGTCTTTGCCGATCCATGAGCGGCACAGTTGGTCATAGCCAAGCCACCCAAGTACCAACGAGCCAATCGCCAGCGGAACCGCATCCAACGGTTCGATGTTGGAGATTGCGGCATCGAGCAAATAAACCGTGGGATTGGCGTAATACGTCGTGACCAGCAATGCGAAGCCGAAAATCCAGGTCGAGTATGCTTCCCATTTGAACCAGGTCAGATGGGCAGGCAGAAACTCGGGCGCGACGACGTATTTCTGGATCTGATAAAACCCGCCGCCGTGCACCTGCCACGTGTCGCCGCTCACGCGCGGATCGAGCCTTGGATTCGGCCGGAGACTGGCATCCAGCGCGATGAAATAAAACGACGAGCCAATCCAGGCGATCGCGGCGACGACATGGGTCCAACGCAACAGCAGGCTGACCCAATCGAGCAACACACCCCAGTCGAGCGACCTGTAAATATCCATGGTCTCAGGCCCAGTCTGTTTGCTTGACGCTCAAAGCGCGGCGCCCTGTTCCGTGCGAGGGAGCAGGGCGCTCACGATGTACTTAGCCCGGGAACGGTATCAGAAGTGGATTTCCATACCAAGCTCCGGGGTCACCTCCTCAGAGCCGGACAACTGACTTGCATTGCCGAATTTGTGTTCCCAAAGTTCGACAGCGAGATACAGGTCAGGCTTGTGCGGCTTGTTGAAAATCATCGAGCCGATATCCAGGCTGAGCGTCGGCCGGGCGAGGATTTCGGTATATGTGTTGCCTCCGAATCCGGTCTTGCCCTTCGGTAGCACCACGTTCATGAAGCCTTTGAAGTCCAACGGCAGCCCGGTGAAGCTCTTCAGACTATAAAGCCAGACGAACTCGAATTCCGGTGCGGGAGTGAAGCTGACCGCCCCGCCGGGTTTGGCGCATGCATCGGCGCAGAACCCGTTATTATTCCATTCCTTCGATAAATGGACGCCGATGTTCAGGAAGCCCGCGGGAAGTCCGATGTTGAAGTTTGGACCTACCACGAACAGCTTCTTGTCCGGTGCGAACGCGGTGTTCTCGGCTTCCGCATCGCCGCCGATTTCGAAGTTGATCGCCGTGAACGGGCCGAACTTTGTGTTCAGCCCGAAGATCTTGTCCGGGCTCAACTGGGCGCGGTAAACGGCATAAAACTCAGTTGAACCATTACCCGAATTCAGCGCTGGCTCATTGGGATTGGAGAACAGGATGTCAACGTTGAAGAAGTTCGTGCCGTAATCCCAAACATCGAAATGCGCGAGGTTCACGATGAGCTTGTTGACGTCCCGCGATCCCTTCTCGCCACCCGGGTTCGCGACCCAGGGTCCGTCGCGAACGCCCATGGAGGTATCGCTGAAACCTTGAGCCCAGGCCTGGGTGGCGGTCAGCGTGAGGGCGACCGCGAAAAGTAAGTGTTTTAGCTTCATCTTCTGTCCTTTGTTCTCGTGTACCCCTCGGCCCTGTCGCCCGATCAGCTTCAGATGCCGCCCCCTTGGTGACCCCTTGTTCGAGAACGTTCCCTCATGTGCCGTCGCCATTTGGCGATCTCTGAAACAGAGCGTAGCAATCGATATGCCACCCACCGCGAAGACGGATTGTTGATGGTACAGTGTGACAATTTTGCCGTTCGGTATCGTAACGAAGCGTTCGCGTCGCCTGGTTGGCGTTGGCGGTCTCGGGTCTCAATTGGGTGACTCCGGATTTAATTCGGCGACCGGATGCCTGGCCGGAAAACTCGTCAGTTGCGAACCGCCCATTCTAACTACGAGCTGATGATCACGGGGACGGTTTATGCTGACCCCGGCTCGCGGATACAGATCAAATAGTAGCCCTGTACAGGCCATATTATGTTCAGTTGGTCAAATTTATGTCAGGCAGGTTACGGTCCATTCCCGGGCGACCCCGGCTTATGGCTCCTCCGCGGGTTGGCATATCGCTTGCGTGGCAGTAGGCGGCCCGTGAACCGGCACGACACATCTTGTGCATGCCGGAGATAAGTCGTGCTGTGCGGCGAGCAGCAGCACCAACAAAGGAGAATACCGCATGCATCGCGATCCCGAGTTCTCACGCCGTACCGTTTTGGGTGGCCTCGCCACCGCCGCCGCCACCGCGGGGCTGATTCAGCCGGCCATGGCCAAGGAGCTCGTCGT